>CATKFJ010000083.1 GCA_949747725.1 uncultured bacterium | reverse complement strand
GAAATGGTTGCCGACGTGCAGACCGAAGCGACGCCTGTGGAACAGCTGTCATTCGGCTCCACGGTAGCCGACGGTACGGCAAAATCGTATTGGGCGGCGGAGTACGGCGACGACGGGCTTACCGTTACCGCTTACGTGGAGGACGATAATATTACTCCGGCTTCCGACGGCATAGAGCTTTATTTCGGCAAAAGCGGTTTCGGCGGCACAACGCTCGGCGCAAGCAATATCGGCGTTAAGGTGACCGCAAACGGCGACGCTGTGTATTATATTGCAGACAATGGATATAAAACTGCCGACGACAACGGCATCGATGCGATCACGGTCTTGCCTTGGAGCAAGGACGGAAGCACGGTAAGCGGTTACTATGTGCGCGTTACAGTGCCGTATACTGCGCTCAAGTTTGAGGGCGGCAAGCCTGCCGACGGTTCGATAACGGCATTGCCCGTTATGGTAAACTATACGAACACGATCGGCGCGCGCGAAGTATATAACGGCTATTCGATAGCTCAGCCGTCGATGTACCCCGTGCTCGAAAACCGCAAATGGTCGGAAAACTACTATGCTCGCGGCATGGGCGTTTTGGGCGGCACGCAGAAGATACAACAAGGCAAGTTCTGGGATATATCCAAGGACTACGCCATAGAAGATACCGATAACTACGCACGCCGCGAAGCGAGGCTTGTCGGCGGCAGCGACGGCGACAACAACTTGTTGTTCTTCCGTAACGATGGCAAAAGCGTGTATGCGGAAGCCATGTTCGAAGCAAACGCTTTGTATAACGGCGAAAAAGCCGCCAAGTTCGGACTTATGCTGTTTGACGGAGCCAATCAAGCCGGCGTGTTCTACTTCGTCGACGCAAACACTGCCGGTAAAGAACCGACGGGCATACAGGATATAAAAGGCAATGCGCTCGGATACAATATCTGTACGGGCAATTGGGGCAAATGGAACGACGGCATCGCGTCGGGCGCGTTTGACTACCGCAAACCGATAACGCTTAAAATGGCTTACGACGGCGATAATAACGTTGTGTACATGTGGTACGTCAATGCCGACGGACAGGACGTTTTGGCGGCGCGCGCAATGTACGAAGCCAAGGGCGACGTTACCATAGGATTTAAATCGTTCAATACGGGACTTTCGGTATATAACTATTCTTGCACCAACGACACGAACAGCGACGGGTTTAAAGACCACATCATAGAAAAGGAAGAAAGCGTGTTCTTCGGCGATTCCGGATTCGATTTCGGCGGCGCCAAGTGGAATCTCGAAAACGATACCGAAGAGCAAAACAGATCGGTCACGCTTACGGGTCATGACGGCAACGACAACAACCTTTACATTCCGCAGACGGAAGGCAAAGCGGCGTACGTTCGCGCAACCTTCAAATTGAACGAAATATACAATAACGAGAAATGGGGCAAGTTCGGTCTTATGTTCTTCGACGGCAAGGATCAGACCGGAACATTCCTGTATGTAGACGCGCATGTCGGCGAAAATTCGGACGGCGTTATACGTGGCAAAGACCTCGGTTACAACGATGCCACGGGCGATAGCTTCAGCAGTAATTGGATTGCGTTTAAAAACGGCACGGGCGTATACGACAGCGCTAAAACGATCACTCTCGCAATGACGTATGCCGACAACGTTGTAAGCATGTATTACGAGGGCGCAAGCGGCGACGTATTGCTCGGTCAAGTGGCTCACGTAAATACGAGCAGCAAATACATCATAGGTATCAAGTCGTTCGCGCTCGGCATTACCGTTACGGATTACTATGCGATAACGGACGTAAACAACGATGAGTTTAAAGCTCACAATCCGGCGATCGTGCGCGAAGATATAGACACGTTGTTTGCAGGCGACAGCTATATGGAGTTCTGGAGCATGTACGGCGTGTGGAACACTCTTACTCAGGACGTAGGAGGCGCTAAGCTTGTCGATGTGGGCGTTGGCGGTACGCAAGTTCCGTTCTGGGATAACGACGCAAAGCTCGGCACGCTAAATCTCATGTACAATCCAAGCCGCATAGTTTTCCATATCGGCGTAAACGACATGGACAGCGGCGAAGTTACGGCAAAGCAAGTTTACGATCGCATCGCGAATATGTTCGCCAACTATCATAAGGTGTTCCCCAATGCAGACCTGTATTGGGTATCGCTTATCCCCAACAACTTCTTTATCAAGCCGCATGACAGCGCCAACGCAACATATAACTCTGACTATAAGTCAATAAACGAGCAAGTTAAGGCGCTTGCCGATAAGACGAGTTATCTTAATTATATCGACGAATGGTCGCACTTTATAAACGAAAACGGCGAGGTCAAAGCTAATTATCTTATGAACGACGGCTTGCACCTTAACGCCATATACGGCTATCCGCTGTGGACTTCGGTCATCAAGAAAGCGCTCGGCTTTACTCTGTCGGGCGACGATCCCAATTATGTATTGGGCAATAGCGGCGACAGATACGCCACGCCTGCTTGGAAATACGGTCAAAACGGCAATATCGCGGAGCTTGATTATACCAACGCAGATCACGCGATAAAGGTTCAAAACGAAGAGAACATCTATTACAAAGCGGCGCCGTCGGCGGATATATTCTTCGAAGCGGAGATCAGATCCAAAGGCAAGTATTATGCGGACGAATGGTCTAAGATAGGCGTATCGCTTGTAAACGAGGACATTACCGTGTTCGCTTACTTCGAAACGGGCGATAGCAGCGGCTCGAACGGAGCAAACGTCACTTATGCGTCGATCGTCGCGCGCGATAACTATTATGGCGATTACTTTGACGTCGCGGGCAAAAAGCCGAACAGAATAACGGGCGTGGGCGATTGGAACTGGGATAATCAGGTAGGCTCCGTGATCCCCGCGCGCAACATCACTTCACAGTTCAGTAAGATAGGTATTGCAAAGCTCGACGACGTATTCTATCTGTTTGTGGACGGCGAAGCCGTAGCAAACACGGAAAGGTTAAATCTCAATACCGCTACCGTTACGAGAGAGAAAGACGGCGGAAAGGAATTGGAATTTGCGCACATCAATCAGCCGCAATACATCACCGCGGAAAGCAAATTTACCGCTGCGGTGACCGAGTTTAACCGCAACGTGGAGATAAGATCGGTACGCGCTTATACGACCAGGGAAGAAGTCGAACGCATGCTTACTCCGTCGTATACGGTGACTGCGCCGGCGTCGGTAGTTATATCCGATACCAAAGCGAAAGCCGGAGAAACGGTAAACTTTACGCTCAACCTTAACGCCGACGACGTTCTCGATCATGTTTCGGTCACCAAGGACGGCGATCCCGTAGCCGTGACCGAAACCGACGGAAAATATTCGTTTACAATGCCCGAGGGCAACGTCGTGATCTCGGTCACGATGCAAGGCAAGCTCACGGTAACGCTCGGCGAGGGCGTTGCCGAAAACATAACGGCAAGCGCGGAAACCGTTTCGAGCGGCGCTACCGTCACCTTTACGGCGCGTAGCGGCAAGTATATCAAACACCTTTGGTACGAGGGCGAAAACGGCGTTAAAACCGAAATAACCCAAAAAACCAATGGGGGGGGTATGAACTTGTAATTACCGAAAACGTAAATATCACGGGTGAGTTCTACGACATTGTGGACGGGATCATACTCGACGGCGAGCTTGACGACGCTTACGGTAACGTATCCACCGAAGCCCTTATCAGCCAAAACCGCAATATGCAAGTGTGGGCTGTCAAGACGGACAGCGGCGTGTTTATCTACGCTATGTCGCACTCGAATATGTATAAAGACGACGGGACGGATAACGATATTTGGTGGGATAATTCCAATTTCGAATGGTATCTCAATAACGGAGCGCAATCCGTTGTTACAAGCAGAGGTCACACTCAACGCGTAACCAAATACAAAACAAGCTACAGGCTTATAAACGACGAAAACGATCCTTACAACGGCAAGTGGGAAAACATCTACGAGATATATATAGCTAAAGACCTTATCGACAATTTCGATGACGATAATATTCAGCTTAACTATGCGTTCAAGACCGGAAACGGAATAGATTTGGGCGGTTATGCAAGTGTTTTCGAAGTCGAAGGAGCAATCACCGAAAGCTATGATTGGTGGGGTTTCCACGGAATAGGCGGAGCTTCGGGAGATTTCTGGGTAGAATATTTAAGACAAGGCAGACCCGCTAACTTGTTCATTACGTCCGACGGTCTTTATATCAAACAGACTCAAGCCCAAAACGGCACTATTGACGGAGATCTTTCGGAATTTGCCGATAACGTGATCTATACGGGTAACGCTACAACTTCCGTAGCATTCAGCGGCTATATGGCTGCGGACGGATTGTATCTCGGTCTTACTATAGAACACGGAGCATGGTCTGCCGAGACGCATGAGGATTGGTCGTGGAACGACAACATCGAAATCAAGATCGACGATATGAAAAGCACGATCGCCTTCATGGACGGCAGACTTGTTAATCATTCTTCTTACACTCAAGTCGCAAAAAAAGACGTTGAAAACAACGGCAGAATAACGACCTATGTCGAACTGTTTATGCCTATATTGCAGGAAAACGTTTCGCAAGTCAAATTGCAAGCAGGCTTGAACGGACACGGATTCTCGGGTTGGCAGGCATTGATATGGGACAGATACTATGCCAATATCACGGCAGACGGTATTGCTCCGGTCGATCTCGACGGCGAATTCGACGACAGTTTATGGACGCAAAGCGTTCGTGACAGCAAAATCACCACTACCGTAAACGGTGCGTCGGTAACGACGATGGGCGTTAAGACATCTATGGGCGTAATGCTCGGGATAACGGTAGTGCATTCCAAAGATAAAGATACAGACGTCGTTTGCGATACAAACTGCACTTCATGGTATCACTATATGGGACCCGAAGTTCGGCTCTTCGGTCAAGACGGCGCAGGCTTACAAGTCGTATGTTCCGCACATAATTTGTATAAACAGTTCTGCTACTTCGGAACTACGACCAAAGATAACGGTGACGGCAAATTCACTACCACTTATGAAATGTTCATTCCGTACTACTTCTATGAGAAGTACAGCACGCTCGGCGATGTTAACGGCGATATAGCGATAGCGCTCGCAGGCGTGTACGAAACGGGCTGGGCATTGCAATACGGATCGGTAAATTGGTCGCCCACGCACTACGTTACTTCATTGGGCTTACGTGCAGCCTAAAAAATAATACTGTAATACATTTTATGCAGCTGTGTTCGGGCAGTCTTTATCCTCCCTCAAACACTGCCCGAACACCGGTTGCATATCGGAGAATCAATGAATAATCGCATTACCATAAAGGACATCGCCAAAGAGTTCGGTTGCTCGGTCAACTGCGTATCGCGCGCGTTGATGGACGCGCCCGATATCTCGGAGCCGACCAAGGCGAAGATACGCAAGCTTGCCGACGAAATGGGATATGTATACAACAAGAATGCGGCAACGTTGCGCGCAGGCAAGAGCAGAACCATAGGCATACTTTTCGACAACATGCTAAACCCGTTCTTCTATATAATGACGAATTACATTTGGGATAGGCTCGATCGCGAGGGGTATTCGATAGTAACTTTTAAAAACAGCTCCGCGCTTTTCAGCGAAACGGTTGTGCGCCAAATATTATCGGACAACGTGGACGGGTTGCTCTCATTCCTTATCCCCACGCCCGACGCGCAAAAGGCAATGGAAGACAATTCTTTCCCTATGGTAGTCATAGTACGAAAAACCAACGGGCTGTGCGATTGCGTTTACATAAACGACGAAGAGGGCGGACGCGTTGCCGCTCGGGCGTTTATACAACAGGGCTATAAAAAACCTATGTATCTCGGTGAAATATCCGATCTCGACTGCTCTGTGGACCGCGGCAGAGGCTTTAAGGACGAATTCGAAAAAATAGGCGTTAAAACGTCGATCAATTATATCGATCTCGCGGTGGTAAATAAATACGCGGCATTTTTCGAAAACGTGGTAAGGTCGGGAGATATGCCCGATTGCGTGTTCTGTTTCAGCGATCTTGCCGCGTACGAGGTAATGTCGGTACTCGACAGGTACAAACTCGATATTCCCGTCATCGGCTACGATAATATTCAAAAGGAAATTCTGTTGCCGGGAACGCTTAAATCGGTATCGTATGACAAAAAAGAAATGTCCGAACGCGCGGTATCCATGCTGTTGAACAAGATAAACGGCTCGCCCGAGTCGCTTCCGCACGAGGCGTGTATAGGCGTAGGACTCGAATAACGTTGCGCGTAGAGCGTGCGTTATGCCGAAAAACAAAAAAACTTATTTTAAGGAGCTAATTATGAATAAAAAACTTAAGGCTATTATATCGTGTTTGGCATGCGTTTGCATAGCGCCCATGTCGCTTATCGCATGCGGACCCGATAATTCGGGCGGCGGCACGATAGACGAAGAGGGTAACTACAAACCCCGTCCCGGCGCAAGCGAAGCGGACGTTAAGTTTTGGATAAGCGGCGACGATACCGAGATAGCGGTTTTCAAGACGCTTGTGGACGACTTTAACGCACTTCCCGAAAACAAGGGCGTCATCAAGATATCGATGATACAGCGTCCTTCGGACAGCTACGACACCGTTCTCGGTCAGTCGCTTGCAAGCGGCACCGCGCCCGATATATTCTACGTCGGCGACTCGGGTTACAAGGATTATGCCGAGCTCGGATATTTGTACGATATAACGGACTACGTTGCGCGCAGTAAAATTTATAAAGTGGAAGATATGTGGGATAACGTCGTCACGCGTTATAAGTACGACGTCAATACCTATCTTTCGGGCACCGATTCTGGCAGGTATTACGGCGTGCCCAAAGATATAGGTCCTACCGTTATTTACTATAACGAAACCTATTTCAAGGGCGCCGGCATCGAAATAATAAGCGTTGCCGCCGATCAGCTCGACGAGTTTAACGCAGGCACGCTCAAGGACGACCGCGGTAAAACCAAGTCCGAGTACGGCATAAGCGGAAACGTCAAGGAAAAGGGTTATTTCGAGATCGGCGGCAAATGGTACTTCAACAACCAAGTGCCTATGAGTTGGGACGAAACGGTGGCTTGCGCAAATAAAGTTCAATCGTATATGCGCACGGACAGTTCGGTCAATAAATCCAGCGGCTACGGATACTTTACCGAGTGGTGGTTCAACTACGGTTGGAGCGTAGGCGGTAACTGTATTCAGCAGATCCCGAGCGATCAATATGATTGCGGATACTATTACGACTTTACGCTTATGGACGGCACGCCCAACTATATCGTAGCGGACGACGTGCAAGAGCCTGTCACCGTCAATAAAGTAAAGTACAATGCCGGCGAGATAATCGAGTACAAGGATAAACTCGATATGTCGATATATAACGGCAAGAAAGCCGCCGACGGTGCGGCCATGTACAAAAATTCCGCAAATTACAGGATAACAGACGAGGTAAAAACTCTTGCGGCGGAGGGCAAGCTCAATCAGTTGCCCAGCCAGCGCGACGCGTTTACCGAGTTTGTGCGCTTGGGCTCCAAACAGAAGGACGAGGTGGATAACGGACTTTACGGTCACGAGGTAACGCCGTTGCCTACCGATATAGACGGCGACGCGGGTAAGGTAAACGAATTCCAATACGGCAATCTCGGTATGCTTGTGGACGGACGTTGGAACGTTACCAAGTTCCGCGAGATAACCAAGTTCGAATGGGACGTCGCGCCTCTGCCTATGTACAAAACATACTATACCGCGGCAGATACTCTCCCCGACGGAAAGGAAGTGGGCGATATAAAAGTCCACGGCGTAGAAGCAGGTCACAGCGGTTCAGTTGCGCTCTGCATAGGGTCTAAGACCAAATACGCGCCCGAGGCGTGGAAGTTTATAGAATACTGCGCCGGCGAGCGCGGACAGTCGCTCCAAGCCGAAGCAGGCTTTGCGATACCGCTCCAAAAAGATCTCGCAAACAAAGACGTATTCCTTCAGCCCGACAAATCTCCCAAAAACTCCAAGGTGTTTATTCGTGCCACGGAATACGAACAAGCCGGCGACTGGTGGTTTTTACAGGATAATAAATGGATAGACGACTGGGCCAACAAACTCAACGGTTCCGT
>CATKFJ010000082.1 GCA_949747725.1 uncultured bacterium | reverse complement strand
GCATGTGCATCGGCTTCCATATCGGTCTGCCCTCGGCGTTATGCTCGGCAAGCGTTTCGAGTATTTCGGTCGGACAGCTCTTGCCGCTTTCTTTGATATATAAAGCGTCTTTCTCGCCGCGCACTTGCCTACACATGGCGTCCTCGTCTATAAGCATACAAGACAGCCAAAAGTTCGGTTCGCTATTCTTTTCGTCGTACGGATTCATGGATACGGGCAAGCCCTCGAATCCTTTCTTATATCGCTCGTATATCGCTTTCTTTTGCGCAATATGCTGTTCCAAATACGGCAGTTGCCCGCGCACCACACCCGCGATAACGTTACTCATGCGGTAGTTATAGCCGAGTTCCTCGTGCTGATACCAGGGCGCGTTTTCTCGGCTTTGCGTGCTCCACTTGCGCGCCTTGTTCGCCTGCTCTATATCGTTTGTGAGCAACATGCCGCCCGACGAACCGGTGATGATCTTATTGCCGTTGAAACTGATGATGCCGACATCGCCGAACGTGCCCGTTTGCTTGCCTTTGTACGTTGCTCCCAAACTTTCCGCCGCGTCCTCGATAATTTTCGCACCGTGCTTGTCCGCAACCGCGCGTATCTCGTCCATTTTACCCGGGGTACCGTAAAGATTGGCTACTACGATATATTTCGTGTCGGGATATAGCTCGAACGCTTTTTCGAGCGCAATCGGGTCCATGTTCCAAGTTCCGCGCTCGGTGTCTATAAATACAGGCTCGCCGCCCTCGTAAACCACGGGATTGACGGTAGCCGAAAACGTCATGTCACTGCAAAACACTTTATCGCCGCGCTTGACGCCTGCAAGTTTCACGGCAAGGTGCAACGCCGCCGTGCCGCAAGAAAGCGCAACCGCATTCTTACACCCTACTTTTTCGGCGACCTCTTTCTCAATAATGTCTATGTTCTCGCCGACCGCGCTCATCCAATTTTTGAGATAAGCGTCCGACATCCATTTGAGTTCTTCGCCGTGCATCGTCGGCGAAGAAAGCCAAACTTTATCGGCGAAAGGATAAAATTTATTGTCCTTAGTAAATGCCATATTATACTCCTACTGCCTTTCTGCCGGTACCTGCTATCCGTATGCTCGGAGAAACTATCGCGCCGATTGATGCAAGTTTGCAAATTTGCTCTTGCGTAAGATATTTGTCGCTACGCCGGCCCGCATAAATAAGGCGTTGCTCCGAGAGCCATTTATTGAGCCAAACGCCGCCGATAACGTAATCGCCCGGCATTTTCAAATCGCCGTGTTCCTCGTAATACCGTTTCGCCAACTCATACCGAACTTCCCAAGAATCGGGTTTCTCCCAAATCATGTCTATTGCGTTCAATTTATTCACACGCACCTCGGATAGACTGTTGCGCTTTTCCCGTTGACGCACGATCCAACGTCCCAATGCGTAGCCGCACGCATTTACATACATCGTCGGTACATTCAAATCGCCGTGTTCGGCATAGTACGTTGCGGCGTGTTCGTAGCCTCGTTCCCACGCTCTGTCAATACGCAACGTCCATATCATTCCGATTTTGTTCAGTGCGCCGATTTGTTCTTGCGTAAGTCTATACGCTTGATTGGTTCCGCGATAGGCATTGCGGAGATTGCATAGCCACAGCCCGAGCTTAAAGCCGTCCGCCGTTACATAATTTACACCTACATCGAGATCGCCGTTTTGATCATAATACTCTTTTGCGGCGGCGTAGTTGCGCTCCCAAACCGTATCGGAAACGTCCCAGATCATACCGATTTCATTCATTGCGGCAATCCGTTCGGGTGTAATAAAACTGCTTTGCAGTCCGCTTTTTCTGTAACTGCGTAAATTTGCGATCCAACTGCCGAGTTTTATGCCGTTTGCCGTTTTATACTGCGCCGGAACTTTCAAATCCCCATGTTCGGTATAATACGCTTTCGCCGCAACATAGTTCTTCTTCCAAGACAGATCCTTATAACTGTCCCACACCATGCCTATGCCGTCAAGCTTTTGTATCCTATCCTGCCCGAGGATGCCGAAACTCTCGCCGCAACGCACTTTTCTTTGCGTCATAAGCCAAGCACCGAGCGAATAGCCCTGCTCGGTCTTATACCGTTTCGGCACTTCGAGATTGCCGAACTTTTCATAATATTTTTTCGCCTCGGCGAACATATAGTCCCACGACGCTACAAGCGTATCGTTGAGCTTTTCAAACAGTTCGATGCAATCGCGCACTTCGTCCACGACTTTGAACGAACTGTTGACGATTTCGTTTTCAAGTCCGCGTTCGCGATAGTACGTCATCACGACTTGCATTTCGTCCTGAATCGTACCGATAGAGTACAAGTTGTCTATGTTCATAACGACGTCGAATATAACGGCGTTCGTCGTCTTGCTCGCCGAAAGCGCACGTCCGATTTGTTGCTTGTAGATTATGGGCGACACGGTCGGGCGAAGCAAAATAACGCCGCTTATGTCCTCAACGTGGACGCCCTCGTTAAGCATATCTATACAGAACAATAGTTTTAAGTGCTCGCTATCATCTTTCTTGAAATTGGCAAATGCTTTGCTCGTTTCGGGATCGTCGCTGTATGCCTTGTAAATGTGCGGCGCGCTGTCTATGCCGCCGAACCATTCTTGGGCGTGCGACACCATTTCGTCCATGTGCTCGACGTTCGCGCAGAACACGATATACTTGCCGTTTTTATTCGGCATATGCTTATTAAAGATTTTCGGAAGTCCGTCGGCTTTTTCAAGTGCTCTGCGCAATGCTTCGAGAACCTTTTCGCCCTCGTCGCGCACCGCCTTATTTTTGGCATGTTTCACGCGGTAAGCATACTTATCCAAGTCCTTTTGGTACTGAAACACCGACAGCACGTACTTGGGCGGTTTTAAGATGCCGCGCACGATAGCCTCGCCGAGCGTCATTTCACTCGCGACGTTGCCGTCGAACAGTTCGTCCGCCATGTCGCGTTGGTTGTCCAAATAGCGGATGTTGGTCGCCGAAAGCCCGAGCACGGGAACAGTCGGATACGTATTGAGTACAGCCTGTACGCCCTTGCCCCACATCTCTGCGCCGCAACGGTGGAATTCGTCGAGTATGATATAGTCGGGTTTTATTGCCGAAATTTCGCTTTCACCCATATACATGAGTTTTGCATAGGTATAAAAAACGATATTGTTCGGTGTATAGCCATTCGACACGGCTTTTAAATTCTCGATTTGTGTCTTGAAGATATATTCGGAAGGCGATAACCACAATATGCATTTATCCGCATTATCCTCGCACAGCTTAAAGGCAATAAAAGACTTACCCGTCCCCGTGGGATGGATAATTGCCGCTTTGCCCGTTTCCGTCAGCATCTCCACTGCCGACTCATAGGCTGTTAAGTTGTGCGGAAATAATTCGATCATATGTTTCCTTACCTAAAACCGCATACTCCGCCGATTCGCTATATATATCCCAAGCGAACTGCGAATTTTCCAATCTGATCGCCGACCGATTGTGCCGAGAAAATTCCTACGAGCATTTCGGTCAGTTTGTTAGGTGAACACATACACTTCGGAAACGACCGCCTAATGATATATTAGGTGAACCTTTCCTAAATCATTATACTATATTATGCCGTAAAAAGCAATAGATAATAAGGCATTTACTTGAAATTCACAAAAAAATGGTTCAATGAAAGCAATTAGGTGGTCGGATTCGTAAGAAAACAACCACCTAATATATCATTAGGCGAACTATTTTATATTTCCGCAACCGCCGTCGCTTGCATATTTTGTACAGTGAATACCAACTTTCCTATTTTGTTCATCATATCTTGCTTGTGTTCCAATAAGCTATGTACATAGCGATTGAGTGTCACTGTTGCGTTCTTATGCCCGAGGATCTCGGCAAGCGTTTTCACATCCATGCCGCACTCGAGCGCACGCGTGGCAAACGTATGTCTGAGCGCGTGAAAGCCCTTGCGATCTATATGGAGCCGATTGAGTAGCCGTTCGAACATTCGTTGGTAGCCGCGCAAAGATATATTCTTTTCCCCGTTCGCCACCACAAAAGCCGAACGGCTTTTCTTTTTCCACGCTCGTATAAACGGCAATAATTGTTTGGGAATAGGTATTATTCGTTTAGACGTTGCCGTTTTGGGTGTTTCCACCACCGTCCCGTATACGCCGTCTTTGTCCTTCCCGTCATGACACGACTTATTGACGGATACTGTTCCGCGCACAAAAACTATATCTTCCCACGTTAGCGCAAGCAATTCCCCTATCCGCAACCCCGTGTACAAACACAGCACAACGCCAAACAGCTGCGGTTTATTACCGCGCAACATCTCTTGCTCGATTGCCTGTTGTTCGCGTTTGGTAAAGCAAGTAACCTGCCGTTCCTCTATCTTGGGGCGTTTTATCTTATCCCCAACGTATTCGTCCGCAATGCCGAATAGTTTCGCCGTTTTCAACGAGTCTTGCAAAACGGTTATAATTCCATTGACCGAACTTGCAGACAATCCGCTCCCCGTCCGTTTGTTTCCGCTTTTTAGCAGCTCGGTTACAAACTGTTGTAGCATCAGCGGGCTAATTTCGTTCACCTCGTATTCACCGAGTTTAGGAACGATATGCGTTCTCACGATTTCGGAATACCTCGTCACCGTCTTTTGCTTTGCCGTTGCCGCAATGTAATTTGCCAGCCACTCGCTTAGCCACTCTTTGTACTGCATGCTAAATTTCCTCCTCAAAGTTTATTTCTCATTTTAACGTAAAAATTTGCACTTTCCAACCCGATTGAGAGCGAGACGTGCGCTTGGTATATATACGAGAGGGCGAGCTAACGCTCGCCCACCAAGCGCACGTCTCGCAACCCACCCACCGACCGAAACAAACCTACTGAATTAACCTTAAAATCAATCGAAT
>CATKFJ010000081.1 GCA_949747725.1 uncultured bacterium | reverse complement strand
GAAGTTATGGGGGTAACATTATCGGACACCGCGGGGTGCGGCGCAGCCTTCTCTGCCTGTACGGGTGTTTCCGACGCCTTTTCCCGAACCGCATCGGGCTTTGCCTCGGTGCTTTCAGGCTCATCCGTCGGCGGTGTAGATTGCACTTCAACGGATTCGGCTACCACCTCTGCGCTATCCTTCTCCGCACGTTCGGCAACGGCAAGCGCAGCCTCGCGTTCCGCTGCGATACGAGCCTGTTCTTCCTGTTCGGCACGGGCACGTTCGGCAGCAATATCGTTAAGCCTTGCGCGCTCTGCGGAATACAACTTTTCTATGCGCTTTTTAATATCGGCAACGCGCTTTAAATAAGCCTGAAATTCGTCAGACTCCACAAGCGTATGCAAACGCTTGATGTTGTTGGCTGCCGTTTCTTCGCCGTTAGATACATTGGTGGTAGTGTTATTGTTACTCAAATATATTACCTCCGTAACCCATACTCCGATTTGTAATATTCCGACTGCGTTTCCGATACGAATTTACATATCGCATCCGCCATGTTTACATCCGTTATTCCGAGCGCCTTGACGTTATTGCCAACCACGTCTTCCAAGTTATTCGCTCGTATCAACGGTTTATCGAGTTTCACGGCAAGCTTTTTCATGCCGTCAACCAGATTATCCGACGCGTTACCGCCGACCGCAAGGAGTTTGACGCGACTGCCCGCTTTCGTCTTAAGGTTGTCATATCCGTAGACTATTTTGCCGGCTCGTTTTGCAAACCCTATCATTGTCGTAAATTTATCAGTTTCCGTTTTCATCGGTTTTAAATCGGTAGTAATCATTCTGTAGCCGTTCGTAAACCGAATTATCTATTTGACATTTATATACTCGGTTGAGAACGCGTTTTTTTATCGCATTATCCATGCAATCGCCGTGCTTGCAAACATACGCGCCGTGACCGCCGAGCTTACCCGAAATATCGAGCAAAATGTCGCCGTCGCCGCAACGCACGATCCGCAACAGATCGCCTTTATCTTTCTGCTGTCTGCATACTATGCACGATCGAAGCGGTATGTGCTTCATCAGTCAAGCTCTCCGAGATCCTCGTCGAATACGTCGAAGTTATCGCTGCCCATTTGCTCGGCACGTTCGGTAGCAGCCTTAACTTCCTGTTCCATTGTCGAATACGGTTTAATATCTATCTTCCAGCCCGTAAGCTTAGCCGCCAATCTCGCGTTTACGCCCTCCCTGCCGATAGCAAGGCTTAACTGATCGTCCATTACGACCACGCGCGCTACGCGTTCGTCCTCCTTAGCCTCAACCATAACGACTTTTGCCGGAAGCAATGCGCGAGCGATATATTCGAGCGGATCCTCGTGCCACGGGATAATGTCGATTTTTTCTCCGCCTATT
>CATKFJ010000080.1 GCA_949747725.1 uncultured bacterium | reverse complement strand
GAAGTGGAAAACTGTTTGCGACTGTTGACATATATCGAACTTGACGAAATAAAGGAACTTTGCGCACACAGCGACGAGCGTATAAACAACGCCAAGAAACGGCTTGCGTATGAAGTGGTCAAGCTGATACACGGTGAATCGGACGCGGAAGCTGCGCAATCTCAAGCGCAAGCGGCTTTCGAAGGCGGTGCGGCGGAAATGCCTACCGTCGAAATAAACGAAACTTTGGAAAGCGGTGTTTTATCCGTTATGGTAGCGTGTAAGGTCTGCGCGTCTAACGGTGAGGCGCGGCGGCTTATAGAGGGCGGCGGCGTAAAGATCGACGATAAAAAAGTGGATAACGTTACAGGTAAACTGAAAGACTATACCGATAAAACCGAGTTCGTGTTAAATAAGGGTAAAAAGACGCGGCTTAAAGTTATTCTCAAATGATAACGTGCGTAAACGACGGCGAATATGAGCTTGAGATCAAGCGTTCGAGGTTTATTGCCGTGTCGCGGCATATAGATACCCGAAACGACGTGAAAGCCGTTGTCGACGAGCTGCGACGGCAACATCCTGACGCGCGGCATGTTTGTTACGGCTTTATAGCCGACGAAAAAGGCGATGATTTCGGTTATGACGATGACGGCGAACCGTCGGGGACAGCCGGAAAGCCTATATATTCGGCGTTGGCGGCGTCGGGGGCGCGAAAGACGGCAATTGCAGTCGTCAGATATTTCGGCGGAGTCAAGCTCGGCGCCGGCGGACTTACTCGCGCATACAGAGAGAGCGCGGCGCAGTTAATAGAAAACGCGGGGATCAGGACGGTAGAACGGTATGCGGTGTACGGCGTAACATGCGGCGGCGATGTGTACAAAAAGGCTATGAGCGTGTTACGTGCGTCGGATTGTTCGGTGGAAAATATCGTGTTTAATGCCGACGCGCGATTTACCGTCACTGCACCCGTTTCGTTCGATCTCGAACACGCTTTGTCCGCAATAGGCGTAAAACCGCAAAAAATAAGCGAAAAGTACATGTGAGGGTAAAAATGCAAATCGAATTTATCAAAACAAATGATCTGAAACAAAAACCCGAAACGGTATCGGGTTTCGGTAAAATTTTTACCGACTATATGTATGTCAGGGAGTATGCCGACGGGTCATGGCATGACGGAAAGATCGTGCCGTTTGATGCGTTGGAGCTTCTTCCGTGTTCGTCGGTTTTGCACTACGGTCAGGCGGTGTTCGAGGGGCTTAAGGCGTATAAAAACAACAACGGCGAGGTAAGGCTGTTTCGAGCGCGCGATAATTTTAAACGTATGGCTACTTCGTGCGACAGACTTTGTATTCCTCCGATAGACTCGGATGAGGCGTACAATGCGCTGTACGAACTGATAAATATCGAGCGCGATTGGATACCGACGGAGCGCGGCACGAGCTTGTATGTCCGTCCGTTTGTGTTTGCGTGCGACGAATCGCTCGGTGTTCATGCGGCAAAGAATTATAAGTTTATAATCATTCTTTCACCGTCGGGTGCGTACTATTCGCACGGCTTTGCGCCTGTGTCGCTCAAAGTAGAGCGTGAGTATGTGCGCGCAAGCAAGGGCGGCACGGGCGCGTACAAGGTGGTCGGAAATTATGCGGCGAGCATAAAAGCCGGCGACGCGGCTAACAAGCTCGGTTACGATCAGGTGTTATGGTTGGACGCTATCGAGCGCAAGTATGTGGAAGAAGTGGGATCGATGAATATCTTTTTCGTGCTTGACGGCAAAGTTGTCACGCCCGAACTTAACGGCTCTATATTGCCGGGGATCACGCGCGATTCCGTAATTAAATTGCTTAAAAGCAAGGGTTATGACGTTCAAGAGCGGCGCGTGGCGATCGATGAAGTTTTGGACGGCGCGGCTAATGGCAAACTTACCGAAATATTCGGCACGGGAACGGCGGCGGTCATTTCGCCTGTCGATATGCTCGGCGACGGCGATAAGAAATACGTAATAGGCGAACGCGGTAAGGCGGGCAAGATATCCGCTATGCTGTTCGATACGTTGACCGATATACAAACGGGCGCGGCTAAAGACGGGTTCGGTTGGGTCACCGAGGTTAAATAAGGAACGAACGCAATGAAACAAGAGCAAGCGATAATCGAAGAGCTTAAGCGCATCGGCGGACTTGAGGTCAGAGCAGTCGATGCGTCCGCGGCTGAATTCGAAGCCGACGGAATAGGCGTTGACGTGCAAACGAACAGCACGCTGTTTGCCGTTTGTGAAAACGGCAAAACCAATGTATTCGCAATAAACGGTACGGACGAAAATGCGCGCGTAACGGCATCGCTTGCTCGCGAGATCGCATTAAATATAATCAAACGTCACGCTGTTTCCGATCCCGTCCGCGCTTTTTTAGACGGTTCGGCAGATATGCCTACGGGTATTCGCGTCGGTAAGTACGATTACTATGTATTTGCTCTGTACGGTAAAGCGTCGGGATCGGCGGTGCGCGAATATCTTGTTACAATGGCGGATTCGAATGATTTCGTAGCGGATATGTCGGATGACATAACGGCGTTTTGCAAGTATATAGCCACCGACGACGATTATACCTCGGCAGGCGAGTTTGCGGCTGTGCTAAAGGAAAATATCGGTGAAGAGATAAAAACCGATATCAAAATAGGCGTCGGCGGTATCGCGCACGGTACAAACGAACTTCCGATGTGCTTTAATCAAGCTCGGTCGGCTCTTGTAAACGGCGCCGAGTTCGATCCGCAAAGTTCGGTGTATTCTTACAAAGAATACGCGCTTGTGAAGATATTATCGGGCATGTCCGCATCGGTAATAGAAAATTATATTAAAACCGTTCTCGATAAGAATTACCGCGCGGTGCTAAACGATTTAGAACTTATGTCCGCCGCAGATGCGTTTATTAAATACTCGCTCAATATTTCGGAGGCGAGTCGAAGCATGTATGTTCACAGAAACACCCTTATATATAGGCTCGATAAAATAGAAAAACTTACAGGTCTTAATATCCGCAATTTCAACGACGCAATGTCTTTTCGAGTTGCGTGCTTGCTGTATAAAATGATTTAATAATTTCTTGCACGAGTATCTTTCGAGTCTTGAGCGTCGAAATATTTGATTATAAGCCCCAATGTCTGTGCCGGAATGATTCTTTTCAGCGTTGCAAATAAATTTTTTTGCGGCGCTTTTTGCTGTTGTTCGTACATTTGCGTCAGTAATCCCGTAAGCGCGGTTGGATCTGGATTTTCGGTAAGCTTGAGTAACGCCTGTTCGCGTTCGCCGAGCTTGCCTTTAAGCAGAAAAGGCAACATTTGTTTAAAGTCCATAATTATCTCCTTATTCTATGAATCATGAGTTTGCAGAAACGCGTATAAAACAATTTTATCGACGCGGTTTGTAACTTTCGGCACAACGCCGTCATATTATATTCAGACGGAGGTGAGTATGCGAAGTATACGCGACAGAAAGAATACGGTAGGAAACGCCGAAAACAACACGGAGTTCAGAAACGAGGCAGACGAATTTGCCGCTCAATATGCAGGCAAATCGGAAAGCGAACTTATGCAAGAGCTAATGCAAAAAGTATCCGCAGCGAAAAGTACGGGTTCGTTTTCTGTAGATCAGCTCGACGATTTTGTCAGGTTCGTATCGCCGGAACTCGACGAACAGTCGCGTTCGCGGCTTAGCGAGCTTGTGAAGATGATTAAAGGCGGATCGTAGCCGTTATTTCGCTATCTCGCGGATCGCTTTTACAAAGAATTCGACTTCGCTCAGACTGTTGTGGTAGGATAGCGACGCTCTTACGGCGCCGGTATTGATCGTGCCTAAAAACTTATGGCACAGCGGCGCGCAATGAAGACCGCACCTTACCGCCGTATCGTATTCGTCGCTAAGAATATCGCCGACTGACGCCGCGTTCATTCCGTCTATGTTAAAGCATACGATATTCGGCAGATTATTGTATTTGCCGTAAATTTTAATACCGCGAATCTTAAGCAGCTCTTCGCGCAGCGTGTCGCCGCAAAGAGAAAGATTGCGTTTTGTGGATAGCGACATTTTATTGTAATGCGTTATAGCCGCGATCAGCGAGTAGATAGATTGAACTGGCAGCGTGCCGCACTCGAATCCTTCGGGTATGTCGTGCGGTTGCTCGAGCGTGTGCGACGCCGTGCCGGTGCCGCCGAATCGGAACGGGGCGAGCGGCGGATTGCCTCTAACACATAAGCAACCCAATCCCTGCGTGCCGTGCAATCCTTTATGCGGCGAAAAACAAAGGTAGTTGCAACCGATCTCGCGCATGTCGGCGTCGAGGTATCCGACCGATTGTGCGCCGTCTATCATGTACAGAATGCCGTGCCTCTTCGCTATATTTCCGATAGCGGCAACAGGCGCTACTGCGCCCGTAACGTTTGACGCATGGTTGACCGTTATAAGATATGTATTAGGACGTATAGCGCGTTCAATGTCCGACGGATCTATAATACCGTGATTGTTGGGCGTAACGGCGGTAAACTGAACGCCTAACCGCTTGCCGAGTTCGGCGAGCGGGCGAAGGGTGCTGTTATGTTCGTAAACAGTGGTAACCACATGTCCGCCGCGCTTGGCTGTTCCGAATATTACCGTATTGAGCGCGTCGGTGCAGTTGAATGTAAAAATTACGTCGTCGCAGTTCGTGAGCGATTTAACGGATTTACGCGCTTCGTAAACTATTGACGCGGCTTTTACTGCGCTTGCATGACTGCCGCG
>CATKFJ010000079.1 GCA_949747725.1 uncultured bacterium | reverse complement strand
TTTACATTGCCGACGGATAATTTGCGCGTTATATGCGTGAATACTCTCGCGCACGACGGAACAAGCTACATGGATATAGACAACTTCCGCGTGACGCTTCTCGATTCGGCGGTGACGGGCGGAACGCTACCCGAATACAACAACACGGCGGGCGGAGACCTGGCTATTCCGTTTGACAGCATGTATGCCGTGACGGACGTAAAGATCGACGGTGCGATCAAGCCGTTTACTTACGAAAACAAGACCGTAACGATAAAAAAGAGCGACCTGCCCGAAAATATAGGACAGCATAACATTATTATCGAAACGATTGTTTTCGATGCCGTTTATACGATCAATATCGTGACGGACGACTACAAAGTAACGCTCGAAAAAACGGCGTACGAATATACTTACGGCAGCGGAGATATTGCCGTAGTCGGCTCGTTCGGAAATAAGGTAACTGTAAGCTCGCTTACGCGCAAGGGCAAGCACGACGAAACGCCGATAGAACTCGGTACGGATATGTACGCGTTCGATCCGACAACGGGGCTTACGCTCAAAAACTATATACTCGACAGACTGTACGGTACAACAGTGTTTACGATGACGGCGAGCGGCGCGGAGTATACGTTTACAGTAACGAGCAACGTGTTGTTCTACACCGATTACGACGTGACGACTATTGACGACGGCGGTTTGTGGGCTAACTCTTACAATAGACACGAAATAGCTCAAACGGAGAGCGGTCACGTGATTCGCTTAAGGGGTTCGCTGACAGACCCGAAAGAGACGTATGTATTCCAAATCCGAAATGCTCTGAAAGAACCCAACTCGAATTGGTACGGCATAGATTTTCCGTCGGGGAAATTCATTACCGTGGACTTCGATTATTCGGTGCACAACGTGACCGGAAATAATGTGTATAACTTTACTACCATTAACGGTTGCCCTACGCAAGCTTTGGAGCTTGGGAACGGGGAAGTCAAGCATGCGCATTTTGTTATGTCGTCCGATTTGAACGTTTTGTGTATAAATTCAACGGGCGATTACGACGGAACAAGCTACATGGATATAGACAACTTCCGCGTGACGCTCGAGGACGGCGCGCCGCAAATGGCGACAGCATTTAAAGCCGTTAATGCGGCAGAGCCGCGTGCGGCTGCAAGCTACGGCGAATACGATATAATAGGCGGCAAAAAGACGTTCGACTTTTCGGAAGAAAGTCAAAAGGAAGCGTTTGCGCTGTATTCCGCGACGGGAGATCTTCCGTTTATTCGCGACGGTAAGCTTGTGTCGATGCCTTATGCGAAAGAGCAGAAGATCATCTATAAGCATGATTTTTCGGGCGATATGGCGGTGTCGGTCGATATTGCGCCCATTGCCGAAAATTACATGATAGACGGCGGTATTTATCTCAATACCTACGGCGCGGCCGACGAAACGGACAAAATACACGGGCTGTGTCTCAATGTCGAAAAAGTCAGCGGCGAAGACAAGTATTTTCTTAAACTGCATAAGTTTGCATACGGCTATATAGATATGCCGAAAGAGGCGAAGCTCGATTATAACGGGAGCGGAGTGCATATAGAGGCTGTTATAAAGTCGGGCACGCTTTACGCCTTTGCCGACGGCGTTCTTGCTTTCTCCTACGTTATACCCGATTACTTCGGCGGCAGAGTGGGATTGCGCGCGTTCTATGCGGCGCAGAACTTCGATAACTTTACGGTGGTGTCGGGCGACTTCGATGCGGACGCGTCCGCGCTCGACGGGTTAAAGGCGAGGTTTGCGGCGCTCGACGGCGATAAGTACTTTACGGAAGGATACAACGCGCTTAAATCCGCAGTGGAGGGATTGATAGATGATCCGGCGTCGCAGACGTATATCGACCGTAACGCGGAAATTGTTTCCGATCTATTCGACGCGCTTGTGCGAAAGTACGATAAAGCCGAGCTTGACGCGCTTTCCGCCGAATGTGCCGAGATAGACGAAGACAGCTTTACCACACGCAATTCGTACTTGTCTATGCGATCGCTTATCGAGCGAGCAAAGACGGCGACGAGCGAAACCGAAACGACCGATCTGTATAATTATATGACTATTCTCAAAGACAATGCCGTGGAGGTGAAGGCATGAAAAAAACCGTTGCATTGATAACCGCGTCGGCGCTGTTCGCTTTTACGCTTACAGGTTGCGGTTCGACCGCGTACAAAGAACAAAATAACGCCGCACCCGGCAATTCGGAGGTGAACGTGAGTAAAGCAAGCGAGGAGTACAACGCGTATATAGGCGATATAGCAAACTTCCCGGTGTCGTTCGTTTACGGCGGAGTCGCACACAAGGGATTCGGCAGAGACTTTAAGCTATTGAATAAGAGCGCCGTATCGGAGGGGCAGAAGAAAGAAACGGACTTTACCTTTATGCACCGCGACGGCAAGCTTTCCGTCACGCTTAAAACGGCGTTCTATCCCGAATATGACGCCTACGATTGGACGGTATACTTTTCCGCGGTAGGCGAAACGAACACAGACGTACTCGAAAACGTGCTCGCCGCCGATATCGATTTAAAGGGAAGCAACCCGACGCTGAAAGGTATCAATGGCGATTACGGATATCTTTACTCGCCGTACGTCAAAAGCGCCGAGGTTATGGCGCAAGGCGTATCGTTTGAGGCGACGAGCGGCAGATCCACGGCTTACGGGTTTCCTTATTTCAACTTGGAGACAGACGACGGCGGATATATGGCGGCTATCGGTTGGCCGGGCACGTGGCGTGCCGACTTTAAGAGCACGGCGGACGTCACGCATCTTTCCGCGACGGGCACGATAGGTATGCGGACTTACCTAAAGCCCGGCGAGACCGTGCGCACACCGCTTATGGCGTTTGTAAGATACTACGAGCGCGACGAGGACGTAGCGACAAATGCGTGGCGCAGGTGGTTTATTGACTGCAATATGCCCAAGGAGAGCGGAGAGCAGATAGCTCCCAAGGTTGCGGTATGCTTGCCGCTCGACAGAGACAGCGACACTCTGAAAACATTGGGCGACGTAGCTATGCGGACGCTTGAAAACATGTACGACCACGACTTTGTTCCCGATGTGTATTGGCATGACGCGACATGGTTCCAATCCGTTCGCGGCGACAGTCTTTCGTATATGAAAGAAAACGGCGATATAGTATGCAATTGGTATAAAGTGGGCAGTTGGACGGTGGATAAGTCGCAGTGGAGCAAGTTGCCCGATATATGCGATCTCGTTCATGAAAACGGCGGCAAAGCCATGCTCTGGTTCGAGCCCGAGCGCATAGGCGACGATGATGTAGTAACGCTTAAGAACAACCACGGCATACAGCCCGAATGGTTGCTGTTCCGTCAACAACGCGATCAGATCCTTTTAAACCTCGGGAATCCCGACGCGCTCGAATATATCTTCAATAAGATATGTTCGGTCATAGACGCGAACGATATCGATTATTACCGCGAGGACTTTAACATGAATCCTATCGACAATTGGTTGATAGGCGACGGCTTGCAGGGCGATGCGCGCAACGGCATTACCGAAAATCTACACGTTCAGGGACATCTGAAACTTTGGGATATGCTTCTCGACCGCTATCCCGACATGATAATAGACAGTTGTGCGTCGGGCGGCAACAGAAACGACCTCGAATCGATGCGCCGTGCGGTAGCCATGCACCGTACGGATGCCGAGGAGTTCAATACCGCCAATACGAGCATTTCCATGAATCACAGTATGTTTAAATGGATACCGTATTTCGGTTCCGCCGCGTACGACAGAGCAAACGATATGAAAGGTGTAGAGCAATACAACAGCCGCGCCGGTTATGCCGGAGTGTATAAATCGGTGTTTTTGTTCAATACGGTCGACGGGCTTTTCGACAAACTGAACGAGTACACGGAAGAATACTACAAGTTCGGCAAGTATCTTTTTAAAGATTACTATCCGCTTACGGATTGGCATTCGCAGGGCGATATAGGCGATTGGACAGCGTGGGAATTTTTCGACGGCGATAAGAATGAAGGCGTCGTGCAGCTTTTCCGCCAGGACAACTGCGAACAAAGCACGAAAAAAATCAAGCTGAAAGGCTTAAAACGCGACTGCGACTATCGATTTGCCGACGGAAACGGGAACGTTTCGGTTGCGCGCATATCGGGTGCGACGCTTATGGACGAGGGTTACGAGTTTACGATTAACTCCAAACGCGGCAGCGACGTTATATTCATTGCGGAAATATAAATCGTAGTTGAATATTATAATCAGTAGCTGTTTATGGTTTTTGCGACGTTTATGAAATGGTCTGCTATACGTTCCGCATTGGATGACAGCGATAGATATTGCGTTCCCACGTCGGCGGGGCAGATACCGTTGCTTAATCGTTCTATATGTTTTTCGATCATGCTGTCTGTAACTTCGTCGACGGTTTCTTCTATCGCGTAGGCGTTTTTAAGCGCAGTCGCATCGTTGTTTTCGTATGCCGCCATAACCTGATCGAAAAGGCTGCGGATAAGTTCTTTAAGCTCGGATATTTCTTTAACGGCTATGCTCGAAAAATTTTCGTTTGCGGCTTTCAGCTTGTCCGCATATTCGACAATGTTTTCCGCATAGTCGCCCACGCGCTCCAAATCGGTTATGGAACGAATTGCCGTCGATAGGTAGATGCGGTCTTTCTCGTTGATATCTTCCTTTAACAGTAACACGATAAAGCGCACGAGGTCTTTGTGCAGAAAATTCAACTGTCGTTCGTTCGCGCGGAAAGTTTCTATGCGGTCGTAATTTAACGTGCAAACAATTTCGCAAGCGGTTTCGAAGTTGCTTAGAGCAATGCTCGCCATATCGATAACTTCGTTTTTTACTTGTTGTACGGCAATGGGCGGAGTTCTCGACATGTGTTCTTCCACAAAATGAAAATGCGGTTCGTCGGCGAGCGCAGTTTTGCTTTTTCGGTCGGGAACGATCTTTATTACCGATTTCACCAATAGATTAGTGAGCGGTAACGCTATTATCACGGTGACGGCGTTGAATACGGTATGAAACATGGACAGTTGTATTTGTATGGCGTGCGGAAATATCTTGCCGAACAGCCAACCGTAATCTATTCCGCCGAGCCGCATGAATAATCCCGCAAGCAGAAATACCGCTACGCCGCCGACATTGAATATAAGGTGTATAACAGCCGTTCTTTTTGCGTTGACGGTGCTTGTCAATCCTGCGATCAGCGCAGTAACGCATGTGCCTATATTCGCGCCCATAGTGATATAAATTCCTTGGTTGAGAGAAATGAGTCCCGTTACTACCATAGTGATCGTCATGGAAGTCATAACCGACGAACTTTGTACGACGGCGGTAAATACCGCGCCTATCAGAACAAGAAGAAGGGGATTCTTGAATAACGCAAGAAAACTTTTTACCGAGTCGAGTTCGGAAAAGTAGCTCATGGAACCGCTCATCATCGTAAGCCCTGCGAATAGCATGCCGAATCCGGCAAGTATCCCGCCTATCTTTTTTGCGTTATCCTTTTTTGCGAAAGCAAGGATAAACGCGCCTATCCCGGCAAACGTCGCAAAAATAACCGACGTAGAAACCGAATTTCCGCCGAACATGCCGAGCGCTACGAGTTGTCCCGTAACGGTAGTGCCTATGTTTGCGCCGAATATAACGGTCGCGGCTTGTGCAAGCGACATTATTCCTGCATTTACGAACCCGATAACCATGACAGACGTCGCGCTCGAGCTTTGGATGACTGCGGTCGTTGCCGCGCCTACGCCCACGCCGACAAGTTTGCTATTCGATGTTTTTGCGAACAACGCTTTAAGCTTTTTGCTGCCGAGCGCTTCCAAATTCGAACTCATCATCGTGCAGGCTATGAGAAAGATCCCGACTCCGGCGATCAAAGAAAGCACGGATGTAATGACGGTTACTGCGTCCATTTTATCTCCTTGTAGATTACGAATTTTTATATTAGCAAGGCTGTCGAAATTCGGCGGCGACATGATACCGCTCCGTCACCTTGTAGTTTTTATATTGAATAAAGATATTAAACATATTTTAAGTCCCGAACTACCGTTTAACGGCGTACATCCGCCGGAAAAAACAAAAGACCTTTACCAAATAAAAAAATTCGGTAAAAGTCTCGAAATTTAAGCGTTACCGAGTATCGCAAGATACTGTATTGACGGATAGCACACGTTTTTTGCAAACGCTTTCTACTCCCTTTTAGGAAAGAAACATAATATTTAATTGTCTGTTTTATTGTAGCAGAAACGTTTGGTCGTGTCAAGCATTGCAACGCGATTCGCAAACTCGAATATTTCGGTTATTCGCTTTCCGTTTGCGCGACGATAAGCGCGACGATCGATCCTTATAACCGGTATTTGACTTTATCCGTAATATGTTGTATAATCTGTCAGTATAAATATTTCGATCCGGAAGTAGGAAAAGGGATATGAAAAAAGTCAGACTGATATTCGTTTTGCCTGTTGTTATCGGTATTGCGCTCATAATAGTCGGCATTGTTACAAGCTCGACTGCGCTTTTGTATGCCGGAATAGGGGTGCTGTTCGGCGGCAGTTTTGCCGTGGCGGCTATCGTAACCGTAGTAGCGGTGGTAAAGGCTGTAAAGAGCAGCGGAACGGACGACGCGCAAAATGCGGTCGATACCGCGGATGTCGACGATGTGTTCGAGTCGGAAACCGACGGGCGCGACGATTCGGATAGCGACAAGATCTTGGAACGCAAGCGTGAAGAATTCGAAGAGATCGACGGTACGCCCGAGGCGTTGAAAAAGATAAAGAATACGGTTTCAAGCTCGTATAAACATACAAGACCACGTTATAAATTTCTGTCGTGTTTGTTTGTTTTTTGCTTTATCGGCTTTGCGTTCGGCGGTATGATACTTTTGTCGTTCGGTTTTATCGTGCCGGGCGTGGCGGTATTCAGTTGTTCGTTCTTGCTTGTTTTCGGAGCGATAGTAATATCCAAAATAAAAGAAAAGTTATCCGGGTCGAAAACCGAAGAATTGTTCAGGCGTGCCGACGGTATCGTAAAAAGCTGCGATTCGATTTGCGACGGTGAAGACGGCGGCGATCCCGTATATCACATACAGATCGACGTCGACGGGGAAATATATTCCGAATACGCTCTTCGCTCGTACGAAACAGGCAGCCGTGTACCCGTAAACATAATGTGCGGCATCAGTTCGCGCATAGTGAGAATAATCAACGACGATATTTCCGACGGTGACGATGACGGCGACGCGTACTGTGACGACAGGGAAACTGTCGATGACTTTTCGGGCGGCAAAGATCTTAACCGTAACACGCCGAGCGAACGGAAGATCGCGCCCCGACAAGAACGGAATAACGTAACGCGGAATAATACCGACGCGGAGTTATTCGCGGATCTGCAACAAAAAAACGACGCTACCGAGCGCGACATACCTGTTGCGGTCGATGTAGGCGATATAATTGAGGAAACAAAAGAAAACGATACCGATGCGGCGTCGTTGGCGCAAACAGGTAGTACGGATACGGTATCGACGTTATCGAACGAACGCCGTCCTACAGTGGGGTATAGGGGAATCAACAGGAAAAAGTGATCAGGCTAATACGTTGCCGTCAGTATCCGAAAAGGTAAAAGGATTGCCTTGCGCCGGATTGTAATGCGGTTTGGCTATAAGCGTAAGATCGACATTGCCCTCGGGAACGGTGTAAAATGTTTGCATCGTGCTCGATTCGATCAGTATGCCCGTCGGCTCGTCGAGTATGTCCGCCGTTACCGATTTTCCGTTTTTAAGCGGATATTCTCTGTAAAATTTATCGCCGATCGTGCATGAGGCGATATCCGCCGGACACTGTATATACAGCCGAATACGCGAAGCGCATTCCACTAAACTCCATTTGCGTTTTACGGTAAGTTTTCTCATGACTAAGCTCCTTTAACTTTATATATCAAACGGTTCGCCGTAAGAATTATCGAGTGCGATCTTGTGGTTCATATATTTATAGATCAGATCGTCGGTCCAATATTTGCAGTCTACCGTGAAAACGGCGTCGCTCTTTTCGGGGTCGGCTATCACGGGAAGAATAGGGTATATGCCGATGCGCCCGAACGGCAGGTGTTTGCGGCAAACGGGGATTGTTGTTGCGTACACCGTTCGCCCGTCCGTCATGGATAGGGGCAGTTTTTTGTTGGAAAAATACGCGCGCTCGTTCGCGAGGAAATTGTTGCGCCTATCGGCGAACAGGCTCTCCGAAAGCTGTTTGAGTTCTTCGGGGTGCGCGTTGTAATATTCGTCCGTACCGTAAATATATACGGCAGGCAATATCTCGTTGATGTTGCTCGATTCCTTGAATATCCTGTCGTTTGCTTCTACAAGATGACCGTAATAAATGTTTCCGCTCTGTAATACGGTTTTAT
>CATKFJ010000078.1 GCA_949747725.1 uncultured bacterium | reverse complement strand
GCTCATTTCGTCAAGCGAGTTCACGCGCGCTATATGCTCGGAAGTAAACTTGTTAGCTTTGTCGTACATCGCTTTTGCGATATCTTTAAGCAGCTTAGGCAGATTTTTCACAACGTCCGCAATCGGCATAGTAAACTTTTCGGAAGTATCGCGCCGAGCAACGGTAACAACGCCCGACTCGAGATCGCGCGCACCGAGTTCTATCCTTACGGGTACGCCGCGAAGCTCCCAATGATTGAACTTGAATCCGGGCGACTGATCGCGGTCGTCGAGCGTAACTCGCACATCCGCTTTTTCGAGCGTCGCCTTTATTTCCGCCGCTTTTACGGACACGTCGGGATTTTTAGCCGCGCCGATAGGAATGATCGCAGCCTGAACAGGCGCTACGGGCGGAGGCAAACACAGTCCGCGCTCGTCGCCGTGCGCCATGATGACCGCGCCGATAAGCCGAGTGGAAATTCCCCAGCTCGCCTGATAAACATACTTATGCGCGCCGTCCTTATCCAAAAATTTAATGTCGAACGCCTTAGCGAAGTTATCGCCCAAAAAGTGCGTCGTTCCGGCTTGAAGGCTTTTGCCGTCCTTCATCATCGCTTCCATTCCGTATGTCGCGACCGCACCGGCAAACTTTTCCTTTTCGCTCTTTCTGCCTGTAAGCACAGGCATGGCGAGGACGTCGTTTGCAAGTTCTTTATAAACGTCGAGCATAGTAAGCGCGTCGTTATCCGCCTCTTCGGGCGTGGCGAATACAGTATGACCTTCCTGCCATAAAAACTCGCTCGTGCGCAAAAACGGGCGCGTGGTCTTTTCCCAACGCACGACGTTTGCCCACTGATTGAGCTTTAACGGCAGATCGCGATACGATTCGATCCACTTCGCATACATATTACCTATTATCGTTTCGGACGTGGGACGCAACACAAGCTTTTCGGCAAGCTCCGTATTGCCCACGTGCGTTACGGTCGCGACTTCGGGCGCAAACCCTTCCACGTGTTCGGCTTCGCGCATCAAAAACGACTGCGGTATCAGCATGGGAAAATACGCATTGCTTACGCCGTGCGCTTTGAACCGTTTATCCGCCTCGGCTTGTATGCGCTCCCATATAGCGTAACCGTAAGGACGGAAAACCATAGTGCCCTTTACGGGACCGTAATCGCAAAGCTCGGACTTTAAACACACGTCCGTATACCATTTGGTATAATCGGTGTGTATATCCGCTATTTGATTGACAAATCTATCGCCTTTTGCCATGATAAACTCCGAATGTTTTGTATAAATAGAGTTTATCATTTTTTCCGATTTCCGTCAAGTAATTATCGAGCAGTCAACCGCTTTATCAAAGCAACATCGCGGCGGCAATGACCACGCCGGCGCCCGGCACGCCCAAAACGCCCACTAAAAGCGCATTGAAAATATTCAGCGGCAATACTATTATATTGAATGCCGACAAGCACGCTATAATCGCGCCGCCGGCAAGCGAATTTATTATTACGCGCATAACGCCACGCGTTTTGAGTCGGGTGACCCACACGGTTATCCCCGTTATAGCCGCCGCAGCTATAAATATCAATGCCGTTTCCAAATATTCCATACGCTATATATATGCC
Source organism: uncultured bacterium (assembly GCA_949747725.1). Lineage (GTDB taxonomy): Bacteria > Bacillota > Clostridia > Christensenellales > Pumilibacteraceae > Anaerocaecibacter. Next base: position 6,094 of record CATKFJ010000078.1, on the reverse strand, counting down.
GCCCGTTTGCTCGGTACGAGCGCAAACAACATCGAAATCAGTCGAAAATCCGCACGCCGCGCGCTTACCTTAACAGTATCGTTCGTCGCCCGTAAATCGTAAATCCGCAAATCCGTCGTCATAGATCGCAATGTACATGATTTGCACATTTTTGACCATTGTGGTACATATTCTGTACTATGTCAATATAATTACAAATTATTATAAGTCGGAAATCGTGATAAACATCGGAAACAAATTAAAAGAACTGCGAGCTGCCGAGGGTTGGACGCAAGCAGAAGTAGCCGAACGGATCAATACCAGCCGCGTCAATTATACGCGTTACGAAACTGGTAAAGTACGTCCCGACTATGAAATGCTTATCGCGCTCGCAGACGTTTTCGAAATATCGTTAGACGAGTTGTTCGACAGACCGGGAAAGCTGTGACATACTGCATACATTCAAGCATGTATAATAGCTATCGGATCTCTGCAAACAATTCGGCGATACTCCGCTTTGGTGAAGTTTGATATGAAAAACAGCATAGCAGAAAACATTCGTTATTACAGAAAGCAATTGAACATGACTCAAGCTCAGCTCGGCGCGATATTCGGCGGCGGAGCAAGCCTTATCAGCAATTACGAGAACGGGTACAGCATACCCGATATAAACGTGCTGTATAAGCTTGCGAAAATCTTCGATATAACGATTGACGAACTTGTGGAATGGGAAGACGACGATAGCGACGGCATATATTAAGCCCGATAGTATCTTTTTACTTCAGAACTATTTTAAACCGACTTCCCTGTCCAAGCTCGCTTTCCACGGAAATAGTACCGCCCATCATTTCGATGATAGACTTACAAATAGTAAGACCGAGTCCGCTCGAGCCGGATTCTCTGCCGCGCGCTTTGTCGCAACGGTAGAACCGTTCGAAAATATGCGCCTGATCGTCTTTGGAAATGCCGATACCGTTATCGGCAACGGTAAGTATCGCCGCGCCGTCCTCCGTCTGCCCGACGGAAAGTTTTATTATCCCGGGTTGCGGCGTGTACTTGATCGCGTTATCCACAAGCGTGCGCACCGCCTCCGTAATAAGGTTTTTATCGGTATTGAGCGTTACCGACGCGTCGCCCGATAAACTTATATCATGACGGGTTTTTATCATTTTGTATCCGTCAACGACGTCGGATACCGTTTCGTAAAGATTGAACCCCGAGTTGTAAAGAGAAAAATTGCCGAGCTGGGGGAGCCATAATAACTGATCGACTATACGTTTCATATTCTCGCTTTCGCGCAGTATGGCTTCGACCGACTCGTCGAGGATCTTCGGATCGTCCTTGCCCCAACGCCGTAAAAGATTGGCATACCCGGCAATTACGGACAGCGGCGTTTTAAGTTCGTGCGACGCGTCGGACACAAAGTTTTCCTGACGCTCGAACGCCTGTTGGAGCGAATCGAGCATCGCGTTTATTTGTTTGGTCAACTCCATGAACTCGTCCTGCGAATCGACCGGGTCGAGCCGCGCCGACGAAATATTTTCGTCCGAAATCTCTTTAACGCGCTTGGTTATCTTGCGCATCGGTTCTATCATGTATTGGCTCGACAAACCGCCGAGAGTCGCGCCGAGCACGATAAACACAGCTACGAGCACGGACGACGTAATTACGAGTTTTTGCATGTAATCGGGCGAAACAGCCGCGCCCGTCTTTGCGAAATTACCGATAGCCGCAAGTATAAACGTCACATAACCTATAAGCATGATACCGAACACCACTGTAAATACGACAGTCGTTTTGGCGGTGATACCCACTCTGTATTTTTTGAACAGCTTACGAACCCCGATAACGGGCAGCGTGATCGGAAAAAACAGCGCTATCGCTATTTTGATCCACAGCGCGCGCATATTGCGCTTATGCTCGACGGGCGGCAGGTTTTCGCTTTTTATTTCGGCAACGGTACGCTTGACGTCCGTTTTATCGTCGATGATATTTTCGAGACCATCCTTTTCGGGCGTATCGCTCATCTTATCACATAACCGGCGCCGCGCACCGTTTCTATTATATTGACGTTATAAACGTCGTCTATCTTGGAACGCAAATATCGGACGTACACATCCACTACATTGGTACTGCCGTAAAAATCGAACCCCCAAACCGAATCCAACAGCTTTTCGCGACTGACGACGATATTGCGATTTTGCATGAGGAACAACAACAGATCGAATTCCTTTTTCGTAAGATCTATAAGATGCGAATCGTACGTTGCTATGCGCGCGTCCGGATTGACGCTCAGCCTGCCGCAGACCAAATTGCTCTCGCTCATTTGCACGACCGAATTCTTTGTGTGCAGCCTGATACGCGCCAACAGTTCTTCGATAGCGAACGGCTTAGTCATATAATCGTTAGCGCCGATATCGAGTCCCGTTACCTTATCCACCACCTGATCGCGCGCGGTAAGAATTATAACGGGCGTTTGCTTTTGCTGACGCAACCGCCTAAGCACTTCGATGCCGTTAAGCGACGGTAGCATTACGTCGAGCACTATAAGATCGAAATCGCGCGAAAGCGCCGTATCGAGCGCTTCCCGACCGTCGGCGCAAACCGTGCAAATATAATTTTCATGTTCGAGTTCCAATTGGAGGAATCTCGAGATCTGCGGCTCGTCTTCTACTACGAGTATATTTTTCTTTTCGGGCATATCCATATAACCTCTGAATAAAACAATAATCCTAACCGTATCAAGCGGATTTATCCGCTCACTTCGGTCGAAAAGACAGTAAGACATAAACTTAAGCTTTTCTTACATACTTCTTTTAACGTACTCTATACGCATAGTGTTGGTGTTGCCTGAAACGCCCACGGGTACGCCGGCGACGATTATAACAAGATCGCCCTCCTGCACTACTCCCGTATTTATCGCGCAGTTTATAACATGACGGAACAATTCGTCGGACGACTCCTGCATCTTGCTTAATGTTGGGATAACGCCCCAATTCATTGCGAGCTGATTGTACGCCTTTTCGGAAGTGGTAGGCGCGATTATAGGCGCAACGGGACGGAACCTCGACACCTTGCGCGCGGTATAGCCTGATTGCGATACCGCTATTATCGCCTTAGCGTCGAGATCGAACGACGCGGCGCAAGTGGAATGCGAAACGGCGTCGGTTACCGACTTTATCTGCGGATCGAGCGCATTGAATCGCTTTTTGTAATTGATATCGCTTTCTGCGCACTCGGCAATGCTCGCCATCGTACGCACAGCCTCTACGGGATATTTTCCGGCTGCGGTTTCGCCCGACAGCATTATTGCCGAAGATCCGTCGTAAATAGCGTTTGCAACGTCGGATATTTCCGCGCGCGTGGGGCGCGGATTGTTGATCATAGACTCGAGCATCTGCGTCGCGGTAATTACCTTTTTCCCCTGACGGTAGCAGCGCGATATCATGTCCTTCTGTATTCCGGGAAGTTCCTCGAACGGAATTTCCACGCCCATATCGCCGCGCGCTACCATAACTCCGTCGCACTCGGCAAGTATGGACTGCATATTTTTCACGCCCGAGCGGTTCTCTATTTTAGCTATGAGCTGAATATTGTTCGCGTCGTGTTCGTTTAGCAACCGCTTTATTACTCGCACGTCCTCGACCGACCGAACAAACGACATGGCTATATAATCGACATCCTGCTCTATACCGAACTCGATATCGGCGCGATCGATGTCCGACATGTACGGCATATCTATAAACGTATCGGGCATGTTTATGCTCTTGCGGTTAGACAAAGTTCCGTCGTTCATTACCGTCGTAATAATATCCGTCTTGTTTACCGAATCGACGGTAAGCTCTATAAGCCCGTCGTTTACAAGCATGCGCGCGCCCTTTTTAACATATTTGGGAAGTTCTGCATACGAGATCGATACGCACGTTTCGTCGCCGTCAACGTCGCGCGCGGTAAACGTAAACTTATTGCCCTTTTTAAGCTCCACAGTACCCGTCTTAAACGTCTTGACGCGTATCTCCGGTCCTTTTGTATCGAGAAGTATGGCAACGGGCACACCAAGCTCTTTGCGCGCGCGCTTTACCATATCCATGCGCCGACGGTGTTCGTCGTAAGTACTATGCGAAAAGTTAAGCCTAGCAACGTTCATACCGGCGCGCACCATGCTCTTAAGCGTAGCGTAATCGTCGGTAGCCGGACCGAGCGTGCAAACGATTTTGGTTCTTCTCATATTAACATACCTCTCCTATTATCTGTACGATAATGATATCACACAAGCCGCGCCATGTCAATTACAGTCTTGACGATTTTAAAAAAGAAGTACTTTAAAAATAAGTTTCATAATGTTAAAAAGCACGAACAAGCGTTTTTCGTCCGTGCTTTTAACATCTATATGCAATCCTCTTCCTTTGAGTATTCAATATAATTATTATATACGAGGATTTTTCGTATGTCAAGTATTTTACGAGGATTTTTCGTATAATACCCATGTGGATGAAATTATCGCAAAGCGAATACGGGATATACGCATCGATAATAAACTGACTCAAAAACAGTTCGGCGATATGCTGTCGGTATCCCAAGACACGGTATCGCTGTGGGAAAACCGCAAAAGCTTGCCCACAGCCGAATATATTATAGCAATATGCAAAACGTTTTCTGTATCCGCCGACTATCTTTTGGGACTGAGCGAATACTGAGCATAATTCGGAATGCGGAATTATGAATTCGGAATTTCGGTCGATTATTTAAGTAAATATACTTAATCACCGCGTAGCGGTCATCAATTCCGAATTCCGCTTTCCTAATTCCGAATTAAAAAAGGGGCTTCTGATAAACATCTAACGCCACAAAACTATTCGGGTGTAAACTACAACGAACAACTCGCGCCCACACACGGCACTAAAGTTTTCTTGCATACTTCTTTTTCAAAAGAAGTATGTTACATAACTTCTTTAACGCGCTGAATAAGCATAACTTTTTCATCGCCTTTTACTTTCTGCACAACGCTCATCAACAGCGTAGACTGTTTACGATTAAGCTCAACTCTGTGCTGTGCGCTCTTTTTGACCATCTCGATAAAGAACTTATCGAGGAACTTGATCATATAACCGCCGAACGACACTTTCATAGCCTCGTTCTTCATAACGTACTTCAGTATGGCATCAACGGCATCGACCTTACCGGCAACCAACAGATTGACGGGCATATTGAACAGCTCGCCGTCAAGCACCGCCGGCGAGAACGAAAACACCGCGCGCGCTATCGTCGGACGATCGTTAAGCGTTTTCAGCGTCTTCGCCGCCGACACCGCCATGAACAGCTCGAACGCGCGTTCGAGATACAGCTTACTGACCGCCGGAACTTTAAGATCGCCGTCATTGCGTATTACCATGTACTCCCACAGATCCTCGGCATAAGTATAATCGAGCTTGAGCATCGCGCCGAAATATTTATTGACAGCCGCCACCTTTAGCATATCCGACTGAAAAAACTCGCTTAAAATTTCGTACTGTTTTACTTGTTTTGCGTTCATATTTAACCTCATCCCACTTTATAGATTACACATAAATTATACAATAGCCGTTTGCCGAAATCAAGCGTTTTTAATAGAATTCGGTCGTCCGACATAGGAAATATGCACGCTATCGTCATTAAACGCGCACGATACACCGCTCCGCCCCGATCGCTACGCGCCTTTAACTCCTAAATCCGACCTGACTCCGAGCGCCCTCATCGCGTTAAGTATGGCAAGCACGGCAACCCCGACATCGGCAAACACCGCCAACCACATATTGGCTATACCGAACGCGGCAAGCACAAGCACGATCGCCTTGACGGCAAGCGCGAACACTATGTTCTGCAAAACGATCCCTACCGTCTTTTTGGCAATGCGCTTGGCAAGCACGATCTGCGACAGCCTGTCGTTCATAAGCACCACGTCCGCCGCCTCGATCGCGGCGTCGCTGCCGAGCGCGCCCATAGCGATACCCACGTCCGCGCGCGACAGCACGGGCGCGTCGTTTATCCCGTCGCCGACAAACGCAACGCGCCGTCTTTGCTTTTTGCCGCTTTTACCGCCGCTCGCGCCTTGTGCCGCGCCCAATATTTCTTCGAG
>CATKFJ010000077.1 GCA_949747725.1 uncultured bacterium | reverse complement strand
GATAAACTTAACGGCACGGGAATTTCGTGTTCCGTGCGGCGGTCGATGGGATCCGACGTAGCGGGGGCATGCGGACAATTGAAAAACCGCAATATTGCGAAGTAGTATACGGAAAATATTATTAAAAAATACTTTAAAATACAGTTATTTTACTTGCTTAAATCAAAAAGGTATGGTATAATTTATCAGTAATATGTATGTCACTTCGCAATTGCGGCGTTTTGCGGTGCGGAGTTTTTTAACGACATTGGAGGTAACATGAGCAATATCATTGCCGAGATCGAAAAAGAGTATATGAAACCCGACGTTCCCAAATTCGACGTAGGCGATACCGTACGCGTATCGGTTAAAGTCAAAGAGGGCAACCGCGAGCGTATTCAGGCATTCGAGGGCATCGTTATAGCTAAGAAAAACGGTTCGGTTCGCGAATCGTTTACCGTGCGCCGTGTATCTTTCGGCGTAGGTATCGAGCGTACGTTCCCACTTCATTCGCCGCGCATTGCGTCGATAGAAGTTATGAAGCACGGCAGAGTACGTCGTGCCAAGCTGTACTACTTGCGCAATCTTTCGGGCAAAGCGGCTAAGATAAAAGAGAAATAAGTCGCGCTTGTTTTGTATAGGTAAAGTAATGAAATCGACGGATTCCGTCGATTTTTTTGTGCCGTATTATAAATAATCTGCGATGCGGCAACAATTATTCGAATGGACGCTTTTTTTATAATCGTCGCAATATTTCTTGCCGTTACATTGTTGTGCCGTTATGCCGTACCGCCCGAAAAAGCTAAGTTTTTTCGTGTCGAAACTTTGTCTGAAAAAGGATTGATGATGCGTGTAACGCTGCTCGGAAAGCGTTGTGCTCATACTACTTACGGGTTCGGAGTGCACGGTAAATTCGGATTCAAAAAAATTTTCAAAGACATAAATGATAAGCTTCGTGACGGCAAAGATATCGAAGCGTGGGAAAATGAGCTTATTTCGTTTCGGGCGGAGCTTGAAAATGCGGTAAGGCGTGCAAAATCGGCGATGCGGCTTAGCTATGCTTACAAACACGTTGACAGATTGCCGCGTATATATTTGTTTTGCAACGAGCTTGTTTGTTCTACAAAGTGCCGTATAACATCGGAGATCTTGAATAAATCATTGGCATGCTTTGAAAAATATGCGCCGCTCGATTCCCGTGAAAAGTCCGTTATGGCGGACATGCTCGGGTTTTGTCTGTGTTATGTTCTTTATCGGTATGCCGAAATTTCGCGTAAATTGAATAAACGCTACAACAGAGGCGTTTCCGACGCGAACGATCAGAGGGTGGATCTTGACGGCATTACCGATTTCGATTATGTTTGCGGTCTTATCGATCACATTTCGGCGGACGCGTCATCTGTAATGCGTATCCTGGAAGAGAATAGCATTGATGTGACGGAAGCGGAAAATAAACGAAAGATCAGATTGTCGGATATGTATGCAATGACGCGAGCGGTAATAAATTCGCTCGAAATGCTTGAAGATTTTTGCGTAGATGCAGTCGAGGATCAACATCCGCACAAAATTTTAAGTAAGAATATAATTATGCTTTGCAATATCATGCCGATCGCCGTTATCGCATTATGCGCGATACTTACTTGTGTGTTTGTTTCGGAACGTTACGCTGCGGTGTGCGCGGTAGTTTCTATTATTGTTTATTTTGCATTCAGACTGCCCGTTTTATTATATTCTCCGCAGCACGTCATGAACGATCCGTTAAGTTTTATAAAATCAAAAGTATCCGAATTTATACGCAAACGCGATAACGCACCGCAGATATTGCCGCTTAACAATATGTTCGAATCGGCGTATTTCGGAGGTGAACCCGATCGCATACAAAACGAGATCAAAATGAAAGATGTTGCTGTCGAATGCGATAATCATGGAAAAATCACGGTTTCGTCATTGAACGGACGGGTAAGATACGGGTTATTCGTCAGTGTTATCACGTCGTCGGGCGAACTTGATTTATCTTGCGCCGATGTGGTATTCGAAAGGTATAGGAGCGTATATCGCGCCGTAAATGAAATGACGGAGCTTTCGTCGTGTATCGAGGCTTCGCCGATCGGTGAAAGTTGTATCGTTAAAATATCTGTCAGCAATCGCACTTCTAATATTCAGGAATATATAATACGCGTTATGTGCGTTCCCGAATTCGATATTGGAAAGTCTATTGTCGAACCGATCCCGTGCGGAGCGGCTATCCGATATGAAAGCGGAATGATCGCGCTTTCTATTGACGGCGCGGAGTACGGCGGCGATCTTCGCCGTGCTTTGGTTGATAATGAGTTATTGCTCGGTGAGTTCGATAGCGATCAGGCATTGATTGGCGTAGTGCGCGTTAAGCGAAATGGTTTTTCGCGAGTGAGTACAGATGCCGTTGCAATACATGCGCGATCTGTTATGGAGACTGTGCATATAGCGGAACATATACGCGAGCATCGCGAATATGATGCGGATAGGGCGCGCGCATATAGTTTGCTCGGAAAACAGATTATTCCAAACAGCGATAAATTCGAATGCGGCGAGGATATAAATTTATCGGAAATCAAGTGCACCGAAGCGTATCCGTCGGCGCATGAAGAAAAAATATTTGATTATATCGTTCACGTCGGCAACGGCGGTTTTTTGCGTGACGGATCTTATGTGTATGATAACGTCGGCAACGGTTACGAGTATTGTTCCGACGTGACCGGCGGCGTTGATTTTACGATTGATTGCGCTCTGCGCGGTGTGCGTAATGTTTTTACGGATTTTTGCGATAACCGAAACGCTGTCGATCGTGCGTTGGATATGCCGAATGCGTTTGTCGTAGTTGCCGAAAACGGTGATACTTGGTCGCCTACGGCAATGCCGTTGGGAAAGGGTCGGCAAGCGGTTGTTTACGGATTAGGATATACCGAATATCACTGCGAGTATAACGGATTGATATGTGTAGTGAAGTGCGGATATATAAGCGATGTCAATGTCGTTATTATAGATATTAAAATCGAAAATACGATGAATG
>CATKFJ010000076.1 GCA_949747725.1 uncultured bacterium | reverse complement strand
CTCTAACGCGCTAAAACTGCTTGCACCCGAGGGCGAGTTATTTCAGTCCGATACAAGGCAAACGAGCGAAGTCGTAGCCTATGCGCTACGTCGAGCGAGTTTAACGCAGTATCGGGCTGAAAGAGCCGCCCTCGGGCGGAGCAAATACGCTTACGACTGCCTTAGCAATAAATAACCGTATACACTCGGATAATAATTTTTTTGATTATGTCTTGGAGAAAGAATGGATAATGTAAGATATAATATTTCGCCGTGCGAAGCAGACGAAGTAGCTGATTTTATAGGAAAGATCGATACTGATGTGTTTGTGCCGAACGGCGTGGTACGCGCAACGGATAAGTCGCATTACGATAGATATTCCTTTTTATGCGACGATAGCCGTGTAGCGGTCGTATACGACACTTCGGCAAGTATAGTTTCTATAACGGGTCGTCAAGATCATGCACGGCAGTTGCTCGATACTTTAGCGCCGTCGCATAAATCGATAAAGCGTTCCGCAGTTCCGGCTCAGGGCGGAAACCAGATCAAGCCTGCGGATGGCGTACCGCATAACAACAATGTATTTAGGCAAAGCGCCGAGCAAAGTCGGGCAAAAGTATTTGTTGCTCCCGACAGTTTGCGCAAGCGCAATGAGTATAAGCCTGTGCCCACTGTATTCGCATCGGCTAAAGGCGATATGATCGTAACCGGCGAAATTTTTCCGCCGCAGACGATTAAGAGAAAGTCCGTAAATAACGATCGCAATGCTTATAGTAATTTCGGTAACGGCAATAACAACGTCGACGGTCAAATTTTTACGCGCACGGTCGTGAACAATAACAATAGTCGGTCCGCGTCGCAGGTCGGTCAACCGATAAAACGCACGCTTACTCCGTACGGAGAATCTCCGCGTAAAACATACACGCCGATTGCTACGGTACAGCCGCGGACAGCGCTTACCGAACACGGCAACGACAATTCGGAAAAATCGGTAGGCTTGGCGATTTCGATAGGTAACAGAAATTCGGACAGACCGCGCCGCGCCGTCATTTCGTTCGGTTCGGATGACGATAGAGGTGGTTCCGATACGAAAAGCGGTTTAAAAATAAATACGCTGTCGCAAACGGCTAATAGCGGAACGGACGAAGACCAGCCCAAGCGCAAGCGCGGCAGACCGCCCAAGCAGAAAAAGCCCGAGGAAAGCCAGATCAAGCCCGACATACGGCAATCGAGTAAGAACGTTAAAACAGACAACGAGCAAAACGTCGGGGTGCAAACTCAGTCCGTAACACCGAAAAAACGCGGCAGACCGCCTAAAAACAATCATTCGGTCACACCCGAAGTTCAGCAACAAACATCGGCGAACGCTGTCGCAACAGGCGATAAGGGAGCGTACGAGTACAAAAACGGATACTCGGTTAAGAATTTCCCGTCGGACGCGCTCGACGGCGCGGTGACGCGGCTCAAATCGTATTGTACGGTCGTTTTCGACGGTGTGGAATTTGAAAATACGCCGCAAGAAGTCAAGTCGTATACCGTATCCGATAAAGTCGGGCAAAAGGTGATTTTGCGTTACGCCACAAAGCGGAGAACTTTGCAACTTCAAGGCAAACAGACCGATCTTTTCGGTGAGGTCATGGCGCAGATCAGCCGCGACAGCGATTATTCGTCGGCGCTCGAAAACTATGTGCAGTCGCAAAGCGGCAAGCAAAACGTAAGCGGCAATCCCAATAAGAAGGTATCGGACGTACAGAACAAACTTAAAAAGCGGTTGCCCACTGCTTTTGCGTATCTATCGGAACAATCGCGCATAGATTTTTCGTACGGCATACATGATTTCGGGCAGTCGGGATTGCAGTTGTCGGATTACTCCGTTTTGCTTGTTCCCGCGTTTAGGGGGCTGGAGCGATTTGTATTCGATTTGCAGCGTTCGGAAGGTATAAACGTAAAGATGATAGGGCAGGCGTACGATAAGGACGACAGCGGCAAATATGTGCTTAAAAGCGGATACTGTTCGCGCATAAACAGCGTGGTGTACGCCGAAGTAATGGTTGCGCTGTACACCGAATATTTTTCTCAACGCAATTTCTTCGCGCATTCGGACAATACCGATAATAATATTTCGCGGTCGATACCCGAACGCGCTGCGGCGCAAAAGATATTCGATCATCTTCTCGACGTAGTGGAGTACAATGCAAGAAAGCTCAAAGAGATAGGCTATACAGTAAAACAACCGACGTTATGATAGCGGCAGATACCGAATAAAGGTATCGGGCACAACAGATAAAATCAAGGAGAACTGTTTACACATGTCAAAATACATTTTCGTCACCGGCGGCGTTGTGTCGGGCTTGGGTAAGGGAATAACAGCGGCGAGCATGGCAATGCTCATTAAAGCGCAGGGCTACACTGTGGATATGATAAAATTCGATCCGTACTTTAACGTGGACTCGCTGTATCTCAGTCCGTATCAGCACGGCGAAGTTTTTGTGACCGACGACGGCGGCGAGGGCGACTTGGTGCTTGGACACTACGAGCGTTTTTTGGACCAAAATCTTTCCGAAAACAGCAATATCACGAGCGGCAAGATCTATTCGGCTGTTATCAGGCGAGAGCGCGAAGGCGCTTACGACGGTGAGTCCGTTCAAGTCGTACCGCATATTACCGACGAGATCAAGCATACGCTGTACACTCTTAACCGTCCCGAAACGGATGTTGTAGTATGCGAGATAGGCGGCGTGGTAGGCGATATAGAAAATCACCCGTACTTGGAAGCGATACGTCAATGCCGTAACGAACTCGGCAAGGGCAATGCTATGTACGTTCACGTTACATATGTGCCTATTATCGAAATGAGCGGCGAACATAAAACCAAACCCACGCAAAACTCGGTTAAGGAATTGCAGAATATAGGTATTCAGCCCGATATGATAGTTTGCCGTTCGGACGAGGCGCTCGACGACGGCGCGAAAAAGAAACTTTCGCTGTTCTGTAACGTCGATCGCAGCGGAATAATCGAGAGCGTTACTACCGAGAATTTATATCAAGTTCCGCTCAAACTTCACGCTCAGAATATGGACGGCGTCGCGCTCGGCAAGCTCAAGCTCGAGGTTCGTGAGCCCAAGCTCGAGGCTTGGCAGGATATGAATAACCGTGCCGAAGCGGCAAAAGCGAACGAAAAGCGTTTGCGTGTGGCTATAGTCGGCAAGTACGTGGAAAAAGTTACCGCGTATCAGTCGATAACCGACGCGCTTATAACTGCCGGACTGTTAAAGAACGAGGCTGTTGATATTACGCTTGTATCGAGCGCCGACGTTGAAAACGATACTGCGGTGCTTAACGGCTATGACGGTATAGTTATCGGTCCCGGTTTCGGCGAACGCGGTTTTAACGGCAAGCTTGCCGCAGCTAAATATGCGCGAGAAAACGACGTGCCGTGTTTGATGATAGGTATGGGCGCTCAAGCCGGAATTATCGAATTTGCGCGCGACGTGTGCAATATGACGGGCGCGGATTCGCAAGAATTTAAATCCGATACGCCGTACAGCGTTGTTTGCAATGTGGAGCCGCCTATGCTCAAAAAGGGCGCGTTCCCCACTATGATAACGCCCGGGACGTATTTGAGCCGTATATACGGCGTACAGTCGGTAAGCGAGCGTCACCGTCACCGCTTCGATTTTTCGTCAACGTACGAACAGTTGTTTTTGCGTAACGGATTGGTGTTCTCCGCGCATTCGCCGACAGGCGTTCCCGAGGCTTTCGAAATACCCACAAACAAATTCTTTATCGGAACGGTATATAACCCCGAGTACCGCTCGAGATTACTCAGTACTCATCCGATTTTTGCCGAATTCATCAAGGTCATAGCGCAGTAATACAGGATAATACG
>CATKFJ010000075.1 GCA_949747725.1 uncultured bacterium | reverse complement strand
TATTGAATTCGCTATCAACAGGAATGCCGTTAATTTTTCTCCTAACGTATTCATCTATTTCAGCATACCATATATTTACATCAATAGCGCCTATGTTTGAAAAATCTTCGCAAGTATAATCTGAAAACTTTATGGTATCCGCTCGTGTCAAAGTTGCTAAAACAGTATCCTCAGAAGCATAATCGTTTGTCAGATAACTGTGGAAAGTATCCCTGTCGTTTTTTGCTTCCCAAGCTATGTCGTACCAAAGCTTGCCGATAAACCCTGCGATTATAGTAAAAGCTATAAGCGCAATGGCGATAATTAAACACTTGGCTTTTGTTCCGATACGTCGCATGATATGCCTCCTTGCTATCGGTTTTACTAAAGTGTCCTTGCTTTAATGTAACGTAGAAATTGTTTAGTATATTATACTATAATAATATATCTCCAGTCAATACATTTTTGAAAAACGGTAGAACTGTATAAAATTCGGAATGCGGAATTAGGAATTCGGAATTACGGTCGATTATTTATAGATCCCTCGAGAGGGCAAAAAGCGCTTGGGATGACTTACTTCTTTAGGCAAAGAAGTAAGCAAGAAAACTTTTAGTGCCGTGTGTGGGCGAGTGGGTGTTCGTTGTAGGTTACACCCGAATAGTTTTATGACGTTAGAAGTTTATCAGACGTCACTATGTATTAGCATATAGATCCCTCGAGAGGGCAAAAAACGCTCGGGACGACATGGTTGGGCTTGTCCTTTCGACTGAAGGGCGTCATGTCCTTTCCATGTCTTTTCGACCGAAGTGAGCGTCAGCGAACGGAGCGGAGAAATCTATATGCTTTACTCACCGCTAACCCGTTTTCCACTTTTTTAAAAAATTTCAATAAATTTTTAAAAACCTATTGACAAACGAAAATTTAGCTGTATAATATAGTTAAACGTTTAAGTAATCGGTAACGTTCGGATATAAACATGGTCGTCTGCCGATAATTCAATAAACGGAGGTTAATGATGAAAAAAGTGCAGAAGTTGTTGATTTCGACTTTGTGCGTCGTGCTCGGAGCGAGCGCGCTTGTTGCGTGCGGCGGCGATAGTAATGATGGGAAGAACGGTAATGAATTTACCGTTACTTTCTACGACGCCACGGGAACGACAAAGCCGAACGAGATGACCGTTTTAAAGACCGTTAAGGTACAAAAAGACGGAACGGTGGAAAGTTTCGATCCCGACGAAAAAACGGGATACGAATTCATGGGCTGGTACGGCACGCCTACAAAATCTCAGCCGTTCGATTTTACTGCCGAGATCACTCAGGACACGGCGATATTCGGCGGTTTCAGCAAGTATGTGGAAGACACGCGCGAATATTACATAGTGGGATCGGGAACAAGCGAGCTTTTGTTTACGTCCAATTGGGGCAAGAACATAATCGCCGACCATAAACTTACCAAAGCCGCGGATAAGAACGAGTATACCATTACTTGCGATCTTAAGCAAGGCGACGAGTTCCAATTCGCGCTCAACGCCGACTGGGCTAACAAACGCGGTTACGGATATATGGCGTCGCTTAAGCTCGACGACGGAACGGTTGCGTTCAGCGGTCAGGGCAGCGTGTTCGACGATTCGGCAAAGGGAAGCAACATCAAGTGCGAACATTCGGGCAACTATACGCTTACGCTCAAGACCTATCCCAACGACGATTATTACAACACGAGCGGCAACGGCTACAGCGAGGACCGCAAAGAAATTTATAATGTAGGTACTTACGACAAAATAGAGTTCAAGCGCAACGGCGACGTTATAAATAACACGGTCACAATTACCGATTATTATATCAAGGGCGCAAGCATCACCAAATGGGGCGATATGTACAACGAGCATACGCAAATGACGCGTAACGGCTCCGAGTATACGATGTCCGTCTATCTTAAAGCCGGCGATGAATTTATGTTCACTACGCGCGTTACAAAGATAGAAGACGACGAAACTTCCTATGCTAAAGGCTCTAAATTCATTAAATCCAATCTTCTCGATGCCGAAGGTCAGAAATTGCTCGACGGCTATACGCTCGAAAACGGCGGAGCTAACATGAAAGCCAAGGCGACGGGTACATACACGTTTAAGTACGACGCAACCGCCGATAAGCTCGTGGTGACGTTCGACGCGACCGTTGTGCCCGAGGCGTTGGATTACTATATCGACGGCACGGCTGTGGGCGAGTGGAACGTTTACGACAACACGCGCAAGCTTGTAGAAACGGAAACGGGTTCGGGCATTTATAAGCTTACGACCGAACTTGCCGCAGACAAAGAGTTCGAGATCCGCGCATGCAAAGCCGGAGAAACGGCTACCGCTACCAACACGGCGGCTAACCAATATCAGTACGATTGCTTGGTCGCCGACGACGCTTTCGAACAGATGTCCGCCACAAACAAGAATATCAAGGTAAAGACCGCCGGAACTTACGACATTACGTTTGACAGCTATTCCAAGATAATCACGGTAGTCAAGCATGTGGATGTCGATCCCGCCGACACGCTGGATATTTATGTAAAGGGCGTCAATTTTACAAACGGCGCAGGAACAGCCGGCACATGGAGTCCCAACTTTGCCGCCGAGTGGAGAATGACGCTCGGCGCAGATAAAACGACTTACGAGATCACGTTGAATCTTACGGCTACGGCGCAGTTCGGTTTTGCCAAGTTCGATAAAGGCGCAACTTCCGGTTACGGCGATTATTTGGGCGCGACTGCGCTCGGCACAGACGGCGACGCTAACACTGTCGTTACGCCCGAGAGCGGCAATGACTTAAAATGTTCGACGGAAGGCACGTACAAGTTTGTGTACACCATTGCGACGGGCAAATTAGACGTTTACGCAGTCGCTCAAGAATAACCATAGCTCCTCCAACGGGTATTCCCGTGCATACATACGAATTAGCCCGATAGCATTTACACACTATCGGGCTAAGATCGTATATTCGGAACATTAAACTTTTATATCGTGCGCGTCCGCAGAGGCTTTTATGCGGTTGATCGCCGCATTAACCGCGGTGACTGCCGCCTCGGCTTTTCGCTCGTGCGACGTATCGGAACGGTATATATCGAAATCAATACTTTCCGCAATGATCGCGCTTTGAGTGGCGTAACCGATATCGGCGGATTCGGTCGGCAGATCGCGCAACGAGCGCACTACGGTTACTCCGTCGAATGCGGCTCGCGCCGACTGCAAACATTCGTCGGGGAGAGGATAGGTCAAAAGTTCTATCTTCGATTTATCGGGCAGAGCGTTTTTTGCGGCAGTGTACATAGCGCCGAAATCGTCGTTTATCCTATAAAACAGGAAGTCGTCGAAAACGGTGTCTACTGCAATCACGGGTACGTATTTGGTGTCTGCGAAACGGCGGAAATCTTTTTCGGAAAGTGCGATCGTGATATATGCGTCGTAAGCGGCGCCGTTGCGCGCTATTTCGTCCGCATAGTTGCACAGCTTCATGCTGTAGTTGAGTTCGCTCAATCGGCGCGTCAGTTCGGTAATGAGTTTTATGTAGTTCTGTGCGCCAATGCCGTCTAAATCTTTTATGATCGCGGCGACTGTGTCGGCTTTGCCTGTAGCGAGAAATTTCGCCATTACGTTGCACTCGTAACCGAGAAGGTTGGCGGTCTGTAAAACTTTTTTGCGCGTGTCCTCGCTAATG
>CATKFJ010000074.1 GCA_949747725.1 uncultured bacterium | reverse complement strand
CTGCTCGCATCCTCGTTATCTGCCGGAGGGTGTACGATCGCCGGATGCGGTTCGTTATTAGAGGAAGTGATCGCTTTTTTCAGATCGTCATCCGTAGCATTATTATTTGCCCTTGCTATAAGCGAAGACGCCGATATAGTTCCGTCATTGCCGTGATCGAGCAATACCGTTTGCTTTGCGTCAGGCTCGTCAAACAGATATGTTTTATTGGTAGCCGAACCGGGCAATACGTCGTAAAGCGCCTTGCTGTTGGCTATATATTTGGTCTGATATTTTTCGGCAGCTGTTTCCCATTGTATGAGCCAGGTATAGTCGCCCTTATCGTCCGCGACAAGCGAATCGGTGATCGGCGTAGGATCGGAATTGAGAACTTCTATAGGCAAATACAGTGTAGATATCTGCGGATCGGCTCTGTATCCGTCCTGCACCTTAAACATAAGGAATACTTCATGCTGTATAAGCTGTGTGGACGAAAGCGCTGTCAAGAATATGACGTCCTCGCCTCTGCCGTCCTTGGTAAGCGCAGCCGAAACGTAATCGGAAAGCGTGTACGTTTTTCCGTTTTCGGTAAACTGTTCCACATAATCGACTTCGTCGTTACCGGAATTGCCCGTTTTGGCAACAATGCCGATCGATCCGGGTACGAATGTAGGCGTATCGCCGTCCTTATCGTAAGCGAGCGAACTTGCCAAAAACTCCAACGTTTTGTCGGACGCGCGAGCGCCGTCCACAGACATCGAATAGAACGGTTTTAAAGACGAATTAAGCGTAGGCTTGGAGTTGCTTACCGTTACGGTTATCGTAATATCCACGGTGGAGAAACCGTCGGTAACGGTAAAGCGCAATTGCACTATAGCCGACGTAGTGCGCGAAGCGCCCGTGATCTTAATGCACGGTATAGCGTAGTTAGCGCCGTTAGCCGCAGTGCAAGTATTTTCCACGGACAACGTTATATAATTGCCATACTGATTTCTTGCCGTATTCACAAGCGTGTCGGGATTGGCAAAATACAATTGCTGCGCCGTTACCGCGCTCGTCTCCTCGTTTCCGAACGCAACGGTGGGCGTTGCGGAATGCAATACATTGTATTTCGCGAGGATAAAGTCGGCAGCCTCACCGAATCCTTTATCCGCCGGGTTTGTGTTAAGATTGCTCTTACTCGTGTTCAATTTCGAATTGTCTCTGTCCATATCGAAATCGTACACGAAATCATACGGCGTTATCTGCAAAACGTCGTTGCGCTCTATTCTGTAGTTAACGGCAATAGCGCCTATATTTTTATTGGCGATATACTCGTTGCCTATGCTATTTATAGGGAAGTTTTCGGGAATGTTGACGGTTGCACCGTTATCGGTATAACTCGATCTGCGCGGAGATACCGCACGGTTCTGAACGTTTACCAAAATACGAACGGTACTGTTGGTCTTGCCGTCGGCGTCGTTAACGCCGTCGCCGTTTATTTCCTTAACATTAACGTCTATACGGAAATAGTCGTTGCTCGTAGACCGCAGCGGCGTAATTCTTATGCCTTTAAACACATAATAACTTTCCGCATTGCCGGCGCCCCTTACAACAGCGCCGCTCGCAAGCAGATCGCGCTCGCCTATGGCGTCGAAATACTCCTTACCTACATACAGATCCACGGGCGTGATACTGAAGAAAGTTTCGGTATTATGCGCGTCGATCGCCGAAGTAAATCTTGTTGCGTCGCTTGCGTACGCTTCGTTTATTACAGCAACGTCGTTGAGCAAAACATTTGAATTATTATTCAGTACGGACACACCCGAATATGTTATGCTGTCGGCGTCTGATACAAACGGGATAACGTTGTCTTTAGCCGTGCCGTCGATGCTCGTGCTGCCCAAAGCCACGACCTGACCGTTGGATAAATAGCTCATCGGGGAAAGCACTACGCTCTCGGGCGTACGGTCGACTGCATCGGTACCGGTACCCTCATCTTTTATATTATCCGCAGTGCCTGCGGTAAAATCGAACGACAACGATACGTTGGCAACCGTAGGCGTTTCGGTAGGCGCGGCAGATTTAACGCGCAACGCTATAGGATACCACATTCCGGCGTCGTCGGGGTCGGACGGGTCTATAACGCGCACCAACACATAAAAGTCGCCCAAACGGTTTGCCTGTTTGTACATGTACTGAGCTGCGGCGCGCGCCGTAAACTGTATCGTCTTATTGTTTACATACGTATAAGTTATATTGGCTGTGCTCGCGCCGGCGCTGCCTGCCAAAGCGACTACGCCCTTTCTGAATCCCGTAGGATTACTGCCCTCGCCCGTAGTAGACGACGTGGATACGGCTGCGTTATTACTGCTGTTTCCGCCGCCGTTGCTCTTTGCCGGAGCATAGTTGCTCGTAGCCTTAAGCGGTACTACCACATTGGACATATCGACTTGAATGTACTCGTTGGTAGGAACTTTAAGGTTATTCGTTCCCATAGCGAACGTAGCGGTAAGCGCCGCGTCGTCCAAGTCGTATACAAGCTTGCTTATATCGAGCGTACCCGTGCCGCCCGGTTCGAGCGTTATAAGCGGATCGCTGTTAAGTTTATTGCTTGCGTCGTCTGTATTGGCAAAATACGGACGTGTATTCGCAAGTCTGAAAACTATATCGACGCTTGTGTCTTCGGCGCCGATCGCAGCTTTGGATACTTTTTCGCTCGATTGCGCCGTTATAGTAAGACGCGCATACGTCGCTTTCGGCGGACGTTTTCCCGACGCCTTAATGGTTATAGACGGAACAAGTTCCGCCGCATAATTGGCGTTGGTATTGTAAGTCACCGTATAATAAGCCGACGTGTTCGTATTATCGGTCACGCGCTTAATGGCAACATAATCGTAAGTAGTAGTGTCCGCGTCGGTAAATATATCGCTCGCGTTTATTACATAACTCGTCTTATCCGTAGGCGCTATAGGCTTCGGATAGAATATGGTTTTCCTACCGGCTTTGGGATTGTATATTGCCGAAGGGTTTGATACATCGTTAGCGTTAGGATCTGTAGTGTTACACACACCGTAACGATACGCGACGTTAGTACCCGACGCAAGCGAAGTTTTTGCGGTTATAGATCTGTCGCCTACATTCAGATAGAACATGGCAACGGCAACGCCGCGCGTGGTAGCAGTTCCGTATGCGTCGCGTATCTTAGTATACAGAGTCAGTCTGCCGTTTGCAGTACTGCCGTCCGTTCCCGCACGCGGATATTTTTTGATTTTGGTTATTCGAAGATTGTTGGTTGCCGTCCACGACCATTCGAGATAACTGCTCGCGGATGTCGTGCACGCCGAGTTAAGATACAATCCGGCATTAGCCGCAGGAAGAGTATCATAATTGCTCGAAGTTCCGTTCGTGAAATATACTTGGCTCGACGAAAGACTTGCGTTAGCATAGTCGGGGTCGGTACCTATAGTATTGGCGGCTATATTTATCGTGTTTGTTCCGCGATAATATGTGCCGCTTATCGTAGCATTTTTGGATGTGGGATTGCTGTTTACCTGAACAGCGGTTATCTTTGCCCTGCCGTGTCCGCTGTTACCGCCGACCGTCATAGAACCGCCGGTAATACCGCGCGATGAAGACGCGTAATACCCCGACCCGCCGCCGCCGGCCGCGCCGTTACCCGTTTTATAGCTACCTGCGCTACCGCCGTACCAGCCGCCGCCGCCGCCACCCGTACCGTTACCGCCGGACGTTCTGTTTGTACTTCCGCCGTAGCCGAAACCGCCGACTACGCCGTTAGCCTGGACTGCACCCGGTCCGTTCTGAGTTCCGGGCTGACCGCCTTTATCTTTGCCTGACGTCGTTCCTGCCGTACCGCTCGAACCGCCGCCTTTTCCGCCCGTACGGCTCGAACAGCCATTTCCACCGCCGCCGCCGGCAACAACAAGAACGTCTGTAGACTTATAGCTCGCAAGCGATTGGAGCGTGCCTGTGCGCGTAGCTATATGGGTAGCGCCGCCGCCGCCCGACGCGTGCGATGATGATATACCGCCGTTACCGCCGCCGTTAAATCCGCCGCCGCCAACGCTTGACGATGCCGCAACGCCCCTGCCGCCAAGAACTATATATATAGTTTTGGCAGCGCCTATTGTGTATGTAGCTCTTGTATAGCCGCCCGTATTTGTTGAGGACGAGTTATGCGACGTCGTGCCGCCTTGCGCGCCCCAAACTTCGAGCGTAAATTGCCCTGCCGGCAACTTTATAGAATATATAGTCGATGCCGTATTGGACGAACTTGTAAACGAATAGTTTAAAATATCGCCCTTTACAAGCTTGTTCGGGGTGCTGTAATCGCCCGTTACGTTTGTGTAGGACTTTGCCGAAGTAATACCGTCACCGTTTTCAACTCCGTCTACGGTAATAGGCTGCGCCGTATTAAGGCAGAGTACACAAGCAACCGCTACGACCATAGCGGTAATGACAGCCGCTATCAGTATAAGCGCCCGTCTCCACCCTGTCTGTATTACGCCGTTCGACATATTCGTATGTTTTCTCATACTAACACCTCGCGTAGAACAATCGTTTGTTAACAATTTGTTCATAATTACATGTATATACAGATAAATATTAACACTTTGTTCATAATTTGTCAATACTTTTTTAATGCTTTTCGTCGAAAGTTTGTGCTAAATTAAATATAAACAATAATATCGACCGCGCT
>CATKFJ010000073.1 GCA_949747725.1 uncultured bacterium | reverse complement strand
GATACGTTGTCGCTTAAGATTTACGATTCCAAAAATCCGTTTGCGGCAATGTTCAGAGATTCCGACGCCTACGACTTGGTTACGGTTTTGGATTTCGACGATGCGGCTTACGAGCGCTCGATCGCGCGTGCTTTAAGCGAAAACCCCGATCTCGAATTGGGCGAGAAAGACGGTTTACCTCGCGCGTTCACGGTAAATGTCGACAGAAATACGGATACGCTTAACATTAAAATCAACCGTCGCGTCGATATGTTGGTCGACGGCAGATACTTAAACAGCGTAACGTTCCCGATCGAGATAGTCGGCGTTGATAAGGACGGCAAAACCGCGACGTCGGTCGTAAGTCTTACCGTTGTCAACAGCGAGGCGAGCGTGGCGCAGATAATTACGCCTAACTACGATCCGCAGACAAACGTCGGTTATTCGATAGAGCGCAATGCCGACGGAACATTCTCGGTGAACGCGCAGTTACAGTACAGCGCGCCGCTTACGATAGACCTCGGCGACTTTATGGTCGATCCCGATCATATCGACGGCGCCGACGCGGATTCGTATATGTTCGTATCATCTACGCGCAACGTCTATCCGTACGAATTCTTGACCGACGAAGCGCAAACCGTATATTGGTACGACACGTTGCCTAACGGCAATATCAACGACGATAAATTTGTGGAGCTTGCTACCGTCACGCCCGTCGGCGATGATAAGTGGCACAGAACGGGCTTTACTATTACCGCTACTAACACTATGCGTACTCTTTCGGCACGCACATATATCCGTATCCTCGATAGATCCGCGAACATCGACGAGCGCGATACGGGCGTATTCATTATTTTAAATATCACTATTATGAATGATGCGCCGTATGCCAAAGAGGGTATGACAGCATCTACCGTATATATGATCGGTTCGGATAGCGTCGCGCCCGGCGGTATGTTGTTCTATATAGGCGACTTCGTGAACGATAATAACGAGTCGGATGTTATAGGCGATGCGGCAAGTATCACTTCGGAAACGTATCTTCGCATATTCTCGCAGCAACCGGTAGACGGCGGAGCTGCCGATATAAATGTGTATTCGACCAAGTTCAGCAGTATTACGGATGAAAACGCGGTGGACTTCGATTCTTCGGCGTTGTTTACGGTAACTATCCCTCGGCAACTGCCTCGTGATTTGCTTGACGATTATCTGAAGCGAAACGGGCTTCCTGCGGACGCTAAAGACGACACCAATAACTACAGTCAGTGGTTCGTAATTACGCCTATACTCGGGTATTACGGTAACGGTGCTGTCGATATAACAGTTGCGGACGGCGATTCGAGCAACCCGGCGTACGGCGACACGCTTTTGACGACGTTCCGAATCAATATCGAAGTTTTGCGCGATCAGACCGAAGAAAAAGATATGCTCAACGGCATAACGCTTGCTTGCGCGAAGTCCAAGAACATCGATATAGGCACGCTCATGCCCGAGATCGATAATATACTGCAATTGCCCGATAACAGCGTTGCAGATACGGAGGGAACTCCCGTGGCGCTTGCAAGCGCTGACGGATCGTCGTTCTCTCAGTCACACTATTATAAGCTTACTTCTGTGGAGTTCCAAAACAGTTCGGATACCAACTACGGAAGGCTCGAGAGAGTCGGCGATTCAGATGTGTGGCGTTTGACGGCAGGCAATCAAGTAACGTTCGATCCCATACGTATCAATGTAAAATATGCTTTGCGCACCGACCCGAGCGTGGAGTACAGTAAGTATTTCATGTTCAATATAATAGCCAACCAAGCGCCTAAGGCAAAGTATAGCAATATTACGTTTGTCAGGTACGATCGCACGGGCGATGTGCTTCGCGATCTCGACGACGCCAATACGATACGTCTTGAGGCGTGGCAGTTGTTTAGTGACGACGATGATCTCGAAGGTACCGCGCTCAGAATGCTCAGTGTAAAATCGCAAGTTTCGTCGCTCGTTAAAGCGTCGCTTTCCGACGATAACCGTTATCTTGTTCTGACATTCGTCGCGCGCGGAGAATCGGCTATAACGGTAGAAGTGACGGATGAAACGGGTGTGCCCGTATCGCTGACGTTTGTCGCGTCCAATACGGATCTGCCTGCCGGTAGTTTGTGGTTGCGCTTGACTGCGAGCTTCGAGGCTAACAAAGTAATGTGGGCTATCATAATCGGCAGCGTACTGCTGTTGTTAATCATATTGATAGTAATAATAGTGGTGTTGGTAAAACGCAAGCATGCAAGGGAAGAGCTCGAGGCGCTCCTTGTTTCCGAAATGGAAATAGAAGAGCAGATGCTCAAGCTTGCGGGCGGACCGGCGCCTACCGGGTATGAGAGCTACGGATATCTTCCGCCTGTAGCCGGCGCGGAGCAGCCGAACAATGCGTTGCTCGGAAGCGGTGCGGACGCCCAT
>CATKFJ010000072.1 GCA_949747725.1 uncultured bacterium | reverse complement strand
GACAAGCTTAAGTTTTTAACGGCGATGCTTTCCGAAATAAAGATCATCGTAACGCAACGGCTTTGTACGCGCGACGATTTGTTCGAAAATGAAATAGATACGTTCCGTAAACTGTCTATATCGGATCTGAACAGTTTGCTCGAATTGTTTAAGATAGATCGCGAACTTATAATGTCGTATTCGCCGGAGGTTAAAGCGGCGCTATATAATATTTCCGAGTGTGCCGTTAAGGTTTGCTATAAAGCCGTGCAAACCGTTGCCGTAGGCGAAGAGTTGCTGTCGCCGAGCGATGAAGAGTATAAAAAATTGCTATCGCTGTGCAACGAGTACTGTTTCTTGTCGCACGAGCTTAACGAACAGTTCGATGCAATGAACTATTCGCCGGATTTTACTCAAAATAATATGCTAAACGATAAAGTTCTGAGTCGTTTTGCTAAGTTCGATGAGAGTAATGCAAATGCAAAAAAGAACACTATCGGCGATATAAACGAATATAACAACATACTTGCCGAATGTGAAATAGCTTTGAAGTTTACCTATTTAAGTTGTTACAGATCGATGTGCAGCAAACAGGTTGAGCAACACAGTCAGTTGTTTTTTACGGGTTTGCAAATGCTGTACAGACTGCTATTGCCGCGTATTGTTATAAACGATAAAAAACAACTCGAGATACATGCCGGTAAGTTTGTCGATATGGTGGATCATTGCGATATGTTGACGAGATTTATCGTCGATTCGTATGAACTTGACGATGCCGTCGGCGAATCTCTGCATGAGTTTTACGATAAGCTTTACGAAATAATCGACATGTATATAACGCCTGAACTCGATAAGATAGGAAAGTCGATGAATAAGATAAAAGAAACGCGCGATAACGAGTACTTTATTTATCAAAAACTATTGTTTGACGGCGCGTGTTGCTGTGTGCCGGCGCTCAAGAAATATGTGGATTTTTCGGACGGACGCGACAAATCGCGCGAAAAGCTTGTAAAGATTTGCAAAGAGGCGACGGAAGATTTCTTAGTGCTCAGCGATTTTAAGGTCGAGGAACTTGAGCAGTCTAATTTTTACAGACCTATTTTGCAGATATCATCGGCAGTGCTGGACGAGGAAGACGAATAATATTCAGTTGTTTCTTCATAGAATGAAGCATGATATTGGATCTTCACAACGATTATCCCACAGCTATAGATATAAGCCGTTATGATAACTATATTAAACAGTGCGGTAATGCCGACGCATTGGCAATCGCAGTGATTTGGACAAGTGAATTTGCAGACCGCGCGATCGATAAAGTAGCGGAGAAATTCGAAGCGCTTGTAAAAATAAAACGCGATCTTCCCGTTGCGGTAGAAGATATCGGGTTTTTAGCGGAAGAGCGGCATTTACGAGACTTTGATTTTTCCGAATATATTTACTGTTCGCTCACTTGGAATATAAATAACGGTTTTGCCGGCGGCGCGCTTGACGACGGAGAACTTACGTCGTTAGGAAAACGTGCAATAAGATTGATGAACGATCGCGGTTGTTATTTGGATCTTGCACATTTAAACAGGCGAAGTTTTTATCAGGCGCTTGACAGTGCGAAATATGCGCTTTGCTCTCACACGGGATTCAACGATCATCTGCGTTCGTTGAACGACAGTCAAATTCGCGCAATGGTAGAGCGAAAGTGCGTAATCGGGCTTTGTACCGTGAATAAATTTACAGATGCGTACTGTGCGCGCGATTTTGAAACGGTGATAGACGGATTCGTTCAAAAGTACGGGGTCGATTGTCTTGCAATAGGGACTGACTTCAACGGATCGACGGATATACCCGAAGATTTATCCGATTATTACAAGATCGCCGCACTGTATGACGGGCTGCGCGAGCGCGGCTATGCGGCACAAGATATAGACAAAATATTTTTTACTAATGCGAACAGAATAGTTCGCAGGGAGATTACAGAATGAAAGACATATACGAGAATCCGCTTATTACACGTTATGCCGATAGGCACACCGCCGAAATATTTTCGGACGATTATAAATTCAAACTCTGGCGCAAGCTGTGGATAGCGCTTGCCGAAAGCGAAAAAGATCTCGGGCTCAATATAACGGATGATCAGATCGCGCAAATGAAACAGTTTGCAGACGATATAAATTACGATTATGCCGAACAGGAAGAGAAGATCGTCCGTCACGACGTTATGGCGCATGTACACGCTTTCGGAGAACAGGCGAAAAAGGCTAAACCGATAATTCATCTCGGCGCAACGAGTTGTTATGTAACGGATAACGCCGAACTTATCCAGATTTACGACGCGCTTAATGTAGTGCGTACTAAAATGCTTACCGTAATGGACAAGCTTCGTGCGTTTGCACTCAAATATAAAAATCTGCCCGTACTCGGTTATACACACTTACAGCCGGCTCAGCTCACTACGCTCGGTAAGCGCGCAACATTGTGGTTGTACGACCTGTATCTCGATTATAACGACTTGAAATATTTAATGGACAATTATAAGCTGAGAGGCGTTAAGGGTACTACGGGTACGCAGGCGAGCTTTTTATCGTTGTTTGACGGTGACGGGAACAAAGTAAAACAGTTAAATCAAAAAGTAGTCGAAAAAATGGGCTTTAAACAGGTTTTTGCGGTAAGCGGTCAGACTTATACGCGAAAGTTCGATTACTCTGTTGTATCGTTATTGTCAAAAATAGCGCAGAGCGCCTATAAATTTGCCAACGATATGCGTATAATGCAATCGTTTAAGGAAGTGGAAGAGCCGTTTGAAAAAACTCAGATAGGTTCATCGGCTATGGCATATAAGCGTAATCCCATGCGCAGCGAACGCATTTGCGCGCTTGCTCGGTTTGTCGAATCCATGCCTTTTAACGAGGCTGTAACGACTTCTACGCAATGGTTCGAACGCACGCTCGATGACAGCGCAAATAAGCGTCTTACTATTCCTCAGGCTTTTCTTGCGCTCGACGGAGTTTTGAATATTTATATAAATATAACCGAAAACATGGTCGTGTATCCTAATGTCATTGCGCGAAGAATAAACGATGAATTACCGTTTATGGCGACCG
>CATKFJ010000071.1 GCA_949747725.1 uncultured bacterium | reverse complement strand
TCGCCATCGTCGGTGTCGGGCGGATCGTCGGGCTTTTCCTCGCCGCCTACATCCTCATCGTCGGGCAAAGTGTTTCCCGATCCCTTGTTCTTGTTCGAGCATGCCGCGAATGCAAACAAACACAACGCGCACAGAACAATAAGCAAAAAACGTTTAACAAACTTTTTCATATGATCTCCTTCGGCATTACCGCCAATTTATTTATCGGAATATTTTTTCATTATCCTGTAAAAAGTTGCAAGACTGTCAAAACCGCATGACGCCGCAACGTCGGACACACTCATATCGGTATTGTCAAGCAAAAACTTTGCATTGTTGAACCTTATCGTGTTTATATAACTCGTAATATTAACGCCGACGTATTTATTGAAGTATGCCGAAAAATATTTTTGATTGTAATTAAACTTTTCGGCAAGCGTTTTAAGATCGAGTTTTTCGGCGAAATGCGTATCGATATAGACAAGGATATCGCATAGATTTTGCGAACGCTTACTTACTGTCACGGGCGCGACGTCATAGTATTGCAACAACATGCTCAAAAAAGAGTCTATAAAAATTTTACGACGCAGATATTTATCACCGCCGCTATCGCCGTACTGTGTTCTGAAATCTTTCATAAACGAAAATATTTCGGCATTGCGCGCTTTATCGTTTAATATCGGCGCAAAAAAATCCTTACCGTAATCTTTTACAAAATCATCGAAATAGCTTTCGGCAAAAACCATTGTAAGTATTTTCGTATCGCCGACGCTCTTTAAATAATGAATGCAGTATGACGGCACGCAAAACATATCGCCGTCTTCTATTACCGCCGATTTATCGTTTGCGAAAATCTCACACCGACCGCGCTCCACATAAACAAACTCATAGCTTTTATGAAAATGCGAATTTACCCAACAGTTATCGAATTCCGTCAGCAAGAAAAAATTTTCTTTATCGGATAAATGTTCATAAAAGAAACTCATCAGTTTTCTCCTTTAATTCGTTTCTGTCGGGATTCTACGCCGCACGATAGATATCGGTCATCCATATCCTAACATTTTGATACAAAAATAGCAATATCAAACACAATTTATATAGATTTTTGAGAAAATCATCTAACTATTATCGGTGGGTCGACTCGTTATAGAATAAAAAATGCCGAAAAGTATATTTCGGCATTTTAGCGTGACTTTATTAAACCCGTGCTACGCAATCGACACGTAAACAACAGCGCGGATCTTATGCTTTTATCAGTATAATAACGGTATTATCCGAACAGTAAGTTTTTATATCGGCAAGCGGCAATACCGATCTTACCGCCGACGCTACCGCCGCCTCGAGTTCGCCGTCGGGCACGGTTATTTCGCTTTCGAAACTTATATCGATCCCCTGATACCCTATTTCATAAACGCCGTTATTCGTTCCGCCCGGGACATATACCGACGTTTTGTTTGTATACGACCGAGCGAAGAGCCCGGCAATTTCGCGCACCCTGTTCAGTTGGTTCTGTCTTTTAGTCACAAAACAATCTATATCCGCGCCGTTATAGTTCATATCGGCATAAACGCTGTATTTTTTGCTTGCTGTTTCGGGCGCATACACGATAGAGCTTTCGCCGCTCCGATACGGCTCGAAATGCGTGGAAGATATCTCCGCATCGGTCAAGAACAAGTTATCGTGCAGACCGAGTTCGTACTCGCTCGGGATCAGACCGTCGAGTTTCATGCTGCCGCGCGAATCGCCCCAAGTACAGTCGACGGCATACCACGCGCCGTTTACTTTAACTTTATTCCAAGCATGACCGCCTGCATTGCGGAGCGAACTGCCCGCGGTGCCTATAACGCGCACGCACGGTATGCCCTCGATATTGCACATCAAAGAATATGCTTTGCTCATTCCGTCGCACACGGCGTACGGCGTATACTTGACGCCCCCGAACGGCGTTTTTCCGTCGCCGAACACACCCTCGAGGTAGTACGCGCCGTAAGCTTCGCCGTCGCGCGCGGCGTCGGCAGCGGAATCGTCGTAAGTGACCGTCCACATTATCCAATCGTAGATCGCATGCGCCTTTTGAACGTCGGTCATATCGTCCGTACATATTTTACGCAACACTTCGCGCGCAGCATCGTATATCGCTTGAGCGGACGATCCCGAGGCGCATATCGGGCGCGTACTGTTTTCCGCGGCAAGATAAAGTTCATCCGAATACTTGACGGGAGTCGTACGCTCGATACGGTCTATCGGATAAATATGATCGGGATCGCGGTACTTGCTTTCGTCGTAATTTATATGCGGAAGAACGGCATGCAACTGTTTTACGCTATTAGTATTCATTACGGTATCGTGCGACGGATTGTTGACCGTATTCACATAAAACGACGTATGCACGACGTCGCCCGATTTGGTGACGCTGATTTCGCTATATGAACCGCTGGTTGCGGCTATCGGAAACGCGTCGTTCCACATATCAGTGACTTTGCCGGCAAGGTCGAACGCTATATAACAATCGAACGATACTTTTATCTTACTTCCGCTCTTTTTGCGGAAATAAATATAGTATTCGGCAATTTCGACATATTCTTCAACGCTCGTCACATACAGGTCGCCGTCAAGCACTTGTGTTTCGATATACGGCTTAGCCGCATTCGGCAGCTGTACAAACGAATACGGCTTTGAATATTCGCTTTCCGTTATAACGTCGCCGTCGCCCAACGATTTGACGCGAATAGAATACGATCTTCGTATGTTCGATTCGGAACATACGGTTATGATATTTCCTGCGTCGAAACCGTTATCGGAGAACAGCATGGCGTAACGCGAATCGGTTTGACAATACTCTTCGACTTCGCCGTCGGGCGAGGTTATTTCCACGGCAGCTTTACCCGCTGCGTCGAATTCGACGTAAAAATGCGGATACACGTTATCGTATACGACAGTCGGGGTTTGAGGAACTATAGCGCCGACAGCCGTTACTTCTATCGAATATACCGCTCTGCCGTTCACTTCCGCCGCAATCGTGTGACGCCCCGGTGTAGGCGAATAGGTATAGCTCGGCTGTTCCCCCTCGAACGCTACAAGCCCGTCGCAATACCAAACGATATAATCGTTGGGGTTAGCCGCATTGCTTTTTATATCGACCGAAAAAACTATATCTTCGTATTCGCCCGACTGCTCGACTTTACCCGAATACGAAACCTCGGAATCTACGGCATAGTAAGCGCGCACCGTGTATTCGACTGAAAACTGTCCGCATACCGCTTTTATTACGGTAATGCCGACGCCCGACGGCGTAAACTCATACGGTTCGTCGTACAATCCTATCGTTGCAGGTTTGTCGTTTTCCGACCAACTTATATTATTTTTTTCTATGCTCCCCGTAGCATGCGGAACGAACTCGATCGTGTTCAATTCGCCTACCGTCTGAATAAGTTCGCCGTTCACGTCGACGGCGAACGAATCGGCTTGCTTTTCGGACACGATTATCGACAATGTGTCTTCATCGGAATTCGTTTGCACGGTGACGGTACACGTTCCAACGGCTTTCGCCGTGACCGTACTTTCATTGAGCGAAACAATATTACCGTCCGAAACCGACAGCCGATACGAACCGACATTGCTGTCGATTATATCGGACAAATCGAAACTTTCGCCTTCCGTCATCGCCAACCGCGAACGCGTAAACTCTACATAGTCGTCGCCGAAAAACGCGGAAAACAGCGAACAGCCCGAAAGTACGACTGCCGACAAAACAAGCACCACCGCAACGGACAACAAGCGCGCATATCTTATAAATATTTTTTTACCGACCTTTTGATCGTTCATAACATCTCCTATTGAACAGTCACGACAACGTTCATGATATTGCCCGACACATAAAAATGTACTGCATTTTCCGACGGTTTGTTACCGAAATTTTCCGAGCAGTATGCGATCGCGGACTTTTCGATCGCGGCGTATATCTTTTGCATATCCGAACTCGTAATATCGTTTGCCAATTTAAACTCAGCGCCGATACTGCTTACAAAAAACGTAGCTATGCTTCCAGAAGTCGGAACGGAAACACTCCCTATATGCGCCGCCGCAAAAGCATAATACACCGCGCTCTTTAGCGTATCTTCGTCGATTTCCGATCTCTCTATATAATAGTCGAAGTAACTGCCGTCGAATACCCGTTTTTGCAAAAACACATCGTGATATACGGAAAACGCATAATCGACGGAATTATCTATCGCAATGCCGAGTTCGCGCATCGCGGCGTCGGGCACAAGCAATGCCCTATGCGAAACGAAGTAAGAATTTCGCACTATGCCGAATTCTTCCGCGCCTATCTTGCCAAGACATACGTCTACATTGTATTTTAAACCGTCGAGTATAACGGTATTGTAATAATGCTTTTCCCCGTCCTTAGCGCCGACCGCAATATCGCATTGTATTCCTTCCATACGGCATAAAAGCGCAAACGTCTTTGCCGCGCCCTCGCCAGTCACCGCCGCAGTCGAGGACG
>CATKFJ010000070.1 GCA_949747725.1 uncultured bacterium | reverse complement strand
GTTATAAAATTTTACATTTATTAAAAAGGTCATACCATGAAAGATTCATTCAGATCAACTATAGAACGCGCCAACATTATCTGCGAAGCCTTGCCGTATATACGCAAATATACGGGCAAAACGATCGTTATAAAATACGGCGGCAATGCAATGAACGACGAAGCCGTAACGACAACCATACTTCAGGATATCGCGGCGCTTAAAATAGTAGGCGTAAACCCTATTCTCGTACACGGCGGCGGACCGGAAATAAACAAACTTCTGACACGCCTCGGCATCGAATCGCAGTTCGTTAACGGCATGCGCGTTACCGACGCGCAAACGATGGAAGTTGCGCAAATGATACTTTGCGGCAAGATAAACAAAAACATCGTCGGCGAACTTAACTCCATGGGCGTTAAAGCGATAGGGCTTTGCGGTAAAGATTCGCAGCTTATAAAAGCCGAAACGCTCGATCCCGACCTCGGCTATGTCGGAAAAATCACCGAAATAAACGCAAAGCTGTTGGAGATCCTCGCGAAAGACGAATTCATTCCCGTTATCGCGTCCATTGCTACCGACGACAAAGGCAACAGCTACAATGTAAACGCGGACGTAGCGGCGGCTGCCATCGGCGCGGCAATGCACGCCGAAAAACTGTTGTTCCTATCCGATATCGACGGCATAATGGCTAACAAGAACGACGCGCAAACGCTTATCGACAGGATAACCGTTTCCAAACTCCGCGCCATGATAGCAAACGGAACGATATCGGGCGGTATGGTACCAAAAGCCAATAGCTGTATAGACGCTATCGAACGCGGAATAAACAGCGTTTTCGTATTGAACGGTACACTCCCCCATTCCATACTGCTCGAACTGTTTACGGACAGCGGCGTCGGAACTATGATAGAACGGGATATTTAATTTAATCAAAGGTGATCATGTCAAACATAACAAATTTCAATAAGATCAAAGAGGCGGAAGCCTTGCATTATATGCCCGTTTTTTCGCGCAACAATCTTGCGCTCGAGTACGGAAAAGGAAACTGCGTGTACGACATTAACGGCAATAAATATGTTGATTTCGTTGCCGGAATAGCCACGAACATTCTCGGTTACGATCATCCCGAATATACTCAAGCCGTGTGCGATCAGGTACATAAATTGATGCATGTTTCCAATCATTACTATACCGCCGTTCAGTCCGAATACTTGACCGCGCTGTGCAATGCCTCCGGTCTGAGTCGCGTATTTTTATGCAATTCCGGCGCGGAAGCCAACGAATGCGCCATTAAGCTTGCACGCAGATATTTTAAAAATAACGGCGGTCCCAAGCGCATACTTACGTCGTCCGGCGCGTTCCACGGCAGAACTATCGCCACGCTCACCGCCACCGACAATTCCAATCAACACCGCGTATACTCGCCGCTGCCTGACGGGTTCGACAGTTTCGAGTATAACGATTTCGATGATTTTAAATCCAAGCTCACAGACGACGTCGGCGCGGTATTTCTCGAAACCATCCAAGGCGAACGCGGCGTTCGCCCGTTCTCGAACGACTTTATAGTCAATGCTTACGCGCTTTGCAAATCCAAGGGCGTATTGTTTATAGTAGACGAGATACAAACAGGCATGGGTAGAACGGGCAAGCTGTTTTCGTACGAACATTTCGGCATAAAACCGGATATCGTTACGCTTGCAAAAGGCATTGCCGGAGGTATCCCCATGGGCGCGTGCCTTGCGTCTGAAGAAGTAGGCACGGCGTTTGCGCTCGGCGATCACGGTTCGACGTTCGGCGGCAACGCTCTTGCTTGTGCGGCGGCGAACAAAGTATTGGATATCCTGCTCGACGGTCTGTTGGACAGCTCGGCGGAAGTCGGCAAGTACTTCGGAGAGCGGCTCGCACATTTTTCCAAATATCATTTTATTACCGATATTCGCGGCATAGGACTTATGCGCGGTATTCAGCTCGACGACAAAGTGCCTGCCGCAGCTTTCGAAGGCAAGCTCAAAGAGCGCGGATATTTGGTAAACGTTGCCGGAAATAATACTCTGCGCCTTATTCCGCCGCTTACCATAACCGCAGAAGAGATCGACGGACTTATCGACGCTTTGGACGATATTTGCGCCTCCACCAATGTTTAGATTTAAAGCTTAATACGCCGAGATATCCTCGCCGTTATACGTCAGATCGAGCTTGAATTTTAATATAATATCCGTCCTACAAGTCGAATTTACCGTATTCGCTTGCATTATTTCCTTAATAATGTTATAATAATATTCTATTTACCGATCATAATAAAATAATTTTACGGAGAAACATGGACGTATCATCTTATAAACCGAAGGGTCGGATCGAGCACAAGCACCTGCTCAATCTTCTCGATTATTCGACCGCCGATATTTATGAAATACTTCATCTTGCAAGCGCGCTTAAAAATTCGTTTTACAAGGGTAAAAAGCACGAACTTTTAAAGGGCAAGACACTTGCAATGATATTTGCCAAATCCTCTACGCGCACGCGCGTCTCTTTCGAAATGGGTATCAATCAGCTCGGCGGAAAAGCTTTGTTTTTATCGAGCAACGACATTCAGCTCGGCAGAGGCGAAACGATACACGATACCGCATGCGTGCTTTCGCGCTACGGTATAGACGGAGTTATGATCCGAACGTTTAAACAATCGGATGTGGAAGAACTTGCCGCCTGCGGCGATTTTGCCGTAATCAACGGGCTTACGGACGATTTTCACCCCTGCCAAGCGCTTGCCGACATTTTCACTGTTTACGAAACTTACGGACATTTAAACGGCGTTAAACTCGCCTACTTCGGCGACGGTAACAATATGGCGCATTCGTTAATGCTCGCCGGAGCGAAAACGGGGATGAACGTATGTATATGTTCGCCCAAAGGTTTCCAACCCGATCCCGAAATAACTGCTGCCGCTCAAAAATTCGGTAACGTTACCGTGACGGACAGCGTAGAAGAGGCGGCAAGCGGCGCCGACGCGCTGTATACCGACGTATTTTTCTCCATGGGACAAGCCAAAGACCCCGAAAAAGAAAAAACGCTAATGCCCTATCAGGTAAATTCCGATGTTCTTGCGCTTGCGAACAAGGACGCCGTATTCATGCACTGCCTGCCCGCACACCGCGGCGAAGAAGTTACGGAAGACGTTATCGATTCCACACATTCGATAATATTCCAACAAGCGGAAAACCGTTTACACGTTCAAAAAGCGGTAATGTGCTTGCTCATGGGCAAAAGAAAATAGTCACTACAGAAAAATAATAGCCTAACAAATCGAGGAAAGGGCATACAATGTATCTTGCCATACGCCGCGCGACCGAAGCCGACGCTCAAGCCGTGCTTAAAGGCACAAAAGAATCGGTTTCGCTGTATCAAGAGGACTTACACGTAACATACGAGGTAAAAGCGCTCAGCGAAACGCTTGAAACCACGCTCAACGATATTACCGAGCATGCGGTTTTCGTAGTGGAACGGTTCGGGGAGCTTGTCGGCGCGATCCGCATCAAAAAACTATCCGACGATCTTTATTATATTTACAGGTTCGGCGTAAGCCCCAAAATATCCAACACCGGTTTAGGCTCCGCCCTGCTCGACGCAGCCGTCGAATATGCGCACGAAAACGGCGCAAAAGCGATAGCATTGCATACCAATTCCAAGTACTACAGACTCGCGCGTTATTACTACGGCAAACAGTTTTATGTACACTCTACGGCATTCGACCGCGGTTACGTTC
>CATKFJ010000069.1 GCA_949747725.1 uncultured bacterium | reverse complement strand
TTTTACATCGCCGATTATGTTCATTACTTCCATAACGTTGGCTTTGGGTCTGCGCTTGTCCACTATGGCAAGCGTCTTATTGAGTTTTTGCGCCATTTGCCGCGCGCGACCGACCGAACCGACGTCGGGCGAAACCACAACAAGATCGTCGCCGGCTTCTTTTATGAACTCTTCGTTCGCAATGGCTTTGGCAAGGATAGGCACGCCCAAAAGATGATCGACGGGGATATTGAAAAAGCCCTGTATCTGCGCGGCGTGAAGATCCATTGTAAGTGTCCTGTCCGCGCCGGCGGTAGTCAACAGATCGGCTACGAGCTTGGCGGTGATCGGATCGCGCGCACGCGCTTTTCTGTCCTGACGCGCATAACCGAAATACGGGATAACAGCCGTTATGCGTCCTGCCGATGCGCGCTTAAGCGCGTCGATCATAACAAGGAGTTCCATTAGGTTGTCGTTGGTGGGGATCGACGTGGACTGTATAACAAACACGTCGCAGCCGCGTACCGACTCGCCTAACGAAACGGATATCTCGCCGTCGCTGAACTTACCTACTTCGGCTTCGGACACGCGCATTTTAAGCCGCGCCGCAATGCTGTTGGCAAGGTCTTTGCAAGAATTTCCGCAGAACAGTTTGATTTTGTTGCCGTGAGCTATCATTGGTTGCCTCCAAAATTTATCTTTGTTTTACGGCGTTATCGGCCGTTGTTTTCCGTATTGTTTTCATCTGTGGGCATATCGTCGTCGGACGGTTGCGCATTGGTGGCAGAGCTTGCCGCGCCGTCGATTATTCCGTCCGAATACCGAACAAGATTAAAGCTCTTGGGCGGTGTTTTGGTATTGATCGGAGCGTACGCATTGCCTGCCCAATCGGGTTTTACTGTCTGGCGCGCCCGAGCTATGGCCAAAGCATGCGCCGGCACTTCCTTGGTTATTGTCGATCCTGCGGCTATTAATGCGCAGTCCTCTATATTTACGGGCGCCACGATATTCGAGTTAGACCCGATAAACACGCGACTGCCTACTACCGATTTGTATTTATTCTTGCCGTCATAGTTGGCGAACACGACGCCGCATCCGACATTGCAGTCCCTGCCAAGCTCCGCGTCGCCGATATACGTCAAATGACTGACTTTACTTCCGTCGCCGATAACGCAGTTTTTAAGCTCTACGTAATCGCCGATCCTGCAACTGCAGCCGATGACTGTATTGGGTCTTATATATGCAAACGGTCCGACGGTAGTTTCTGCGCCTATAAGGCTGTCGTAAAGCCGCGAACTGTCTATACGCGCGCCGCGACCGATTATACAGTTTTCTATATAGTTGCCGGGAAGAATATGCGCGTCCGATTTGACTATGGTTTTGCCCTTTAAAAAATTGTACGGCTCGATGACTGCGCCCTTATTTATAACGACGTCGCAGTCGATATATGTATTGGCAAAATCGGTTATTCTTATGCCGTTGCTCGCGTGGTAGTGCAGTATGCGCTTTCGGATAATATCGGTAACGTCGCTTAGCGAATCGCAGTCCGTCACAGCCTCGAACTCGCCGCCGCCGGCAGGCTCTTGCGCATAAACAGACTGTGCGGATAAAATATAATCGGTCTTGAAAACACAGCCGCGCGCAAGTTTGATCATGCTCGCGTTCTGTTCCTTTAGTTTATCGACGGCTATCGAAACGGTTTTTTGGGAAATAAGCGGAGTATCGCAGTAAAGCACTACCGTGATCGGCTTAGCGCTGTCGACCGTTTTTTTCAGTCTGTCCGCAAGGTCGACGATAGGCGGCGCGTCCACGGTTTTGTACGGCGCATTGAGAGCGGACGCCGTCCACTGCTCGAGCGTCTTACCCATTACGGGGATATCCCACACTTCGCCGAGCGTACTGCTCTTTACCCTGAGGATTATGACGTTTATACCCAAATCTACCATAGTTATATTATATCCTTATTTGCGCGTATAGTCAACTCAATAACGAACACAATCGGAAATTACAGTGCGGAAATATACTCGTCGTACGTGACGGGACGATCGTAAGATTTAACGCCGTTCTCTATTGCTATAATTCGGTTTGCCACCGACGACATTATCTCCTCGTCCGCCGTTATGAACAGAATGGGCGCTTTGAAGTTTATCATGCCCTTGTTGAGCGACGTGATGCTCTCGAGATCGAGGTGGTTGGTCGGTTCGTCGAATATGAGGAAGTTGGGCGATAACAACATCATTCGTGCAAGCATGCACCGAGCTTTTTCGCCGCCCGACAACACGTTGGCAGGCTTGAGCGCCTCGTCGCCCGAGAACAA
>CATKFJ010000068.1 GCA_949747725.1 uncultured bacterium | reverse complement strand
CAGATCTCCGACGGGCGTCAAATCCGCAGCGCCCGATTCGGCTTCGGGAGTAGATTCGGCATTAGCCGCCGTACCGAAAAACACAGCAGAACCTATAAACAGCGCTGCGCAAATCAAAGCGATTATAAAATAATAACGTTTTTTACTCGTAACAGCCATACTTTATATATTTTATCACAGCGTGTCGAAAATGTAAAGAGTTTTGACGGATTTTGTCGAACGACGCGCAGCGGTTGGCATTCGGTCGAGAACATAAAATACTGTCGAAAAACCGTGTTTGTTACCGAATTTGTGCGATTTCGACAAAAAATAAGTTGTAAATTATTCAAAATACCCCCTTTACAAGCCTTAAAAAGTATGTTATAATCTTATCATAAAATCACAATGGGGTATTTTGTTAATACCCAAAGGTGCTTGCTTTGAAGAATATTGCTATTATAGATTTGGGATCGAACACCGCAAGACTTGTGTTGGCGCATGTAGTCAACGACGGGTATTTTGTTGTATACGACGAACTTAAAGAATCTGTGCGCTTGGCGCAGGACATGGAGCGCGACGGCTATCTTAAACAGGCGCGTATAGCGCAGGCTGTCAAAACGCTTAAGATGTTCAGAAAACTGTGCGACGCCAATAATGTGGAAAAAATATATGCGTTTGCTACAAACGCCGTGCGTAAAGCAAAAAACCAACGCAGTTTTTTGGAAGAAGTCAACACCGTTTGCGGATTTAAAATGGACGTGCTCGGCGAGGAACAGGAATCTACACAGATATATTACGGTGTGATAAATTCCTTGGAAATACCCAAGGGCGTTATCATGGATATTTCGGGATCGTCGCTTCAGCTTATTCAGTACAACAGACGCATGATACTGAACCGCGTCAACTTGCCCATAGGCACTATGACTTTGTCGGCGTTGTTTAACGAAAACACGACGCCGTTGCAACAGGCGCAGATGATAGAAACGTATATGCGCGATCAATTTGCTAGCGTGGAATGGTTAAAGGGCATGGACGCCGAGTATAGATTCGTCGGTGTTGGCGCGTCGTTCCGCAATCTTGCAAGCATTGTTCAGCGTATAGAAAAATATCCGCTTAATATGGTACATAATTATCACATAGGCGTGGATACTTTCAATAAAGTTTACGACATGGTAAAAGTGCTTGACGTCGAAAAGCGTTCCAAGATAAAGGGATTGTCCGCGCAGCGCGCCGACATATTCTGCGCGGCACTGTCGTGCATAAAGAGCTTTTTGGATAACACCGAGTTTGACGAAATGGAAATATCGGGCGCCGGGATTCGCGAAGGGGTTTTGTTTAACCACACCGTCCCTACAACTTTGGAAAAACCGATCACCGATATTCTCGGATATTCGATATATACGAGATTGCATTATTACGACCTAAACATAGCGCATGCCGAGCATGTTTGCAATCTTGCCATCCAACTGTACAAGCAGTTGCGCGTATTGCATAAGTTGCCGCGACAGTATGTAAGAGTATTGCGCATCGCCGCGCTCATGCATGAAACCGGCGGACGTATCAGTTTTTACAATAATTACAAACATTCCAACTACTCGATAATGAACTCGAATCTGTACGGCGTATCTCATCGCGATCTTGTGCTTGCGGCGTTTGTAGTGCGTGCGCACGATCTCGACGACATGTCGTATGCGGAGTGGAACAAGTACAGCGGAATCGTTCAGGAAGAGGATTTCGTAGCGGTTATGCGGCTTGCAGTCATACTTCGCATTGCCGATTCGCTTGATAGGTCGATGTCGGGTTCGGTTAAATCGATCACGTGCGACGTGCTCGGCGATTCGGTAATAATGAAGACCGAAGTGGAGGGCGATTGTTCGCTCGAGATAAAGGACGCGTTAAGCGCCGGCGCCGATTTCGCCAAGGCGTATAAGAAAAATTTGGAGATCTTATAACGCACGGCGTATCGTTCGATTCGGCGCGCGTAATAAATGATCGTGTACTGGATTTATATTATTCGTATTATTAGATAATAAAGCGCTCGAAACGTAAAACTTAAAGTACGTATATACCGAAGAACGACAGATATATGATCGAAATAGTTCTTGCCACGGCGTCGCCCAGACGCATAGCGTTGATAGAAAAAATAAAATGCGTTCAACCGAGGATCTTGCCGACAAACGTCGACGAGGTCACGCTTTCTGGCGCGGAAAAAACGGCAACGGCAAACGCTCGGCTCAAAGGCGAAAGCGCGGCTAAAAGTACCGATCTTCCCGTGCTTGCGTTCGATACCGTAGTAGGGTTAGGCGCGCGCGTTTTCGGCAAGCCGAAAGACAGGGCAGAAGCGATAAATATGTTTGAAACCCTGTGCGGACATACGCATGAGGTTGTAACGGCAGTATATTTGCGCGTAAAAGATAAAATAATCGAAAAAAACGAAAAAACATTGGTTACTTTTGGTGCATTTCGCCGTGATTTGGTGTATAATTATGTGGATAGCGGTGCGCCGTACGATAAGGCGGGCGGATACAACATAGACGATCCGCAAATAAAACCGCTTATAGAACGGGTGGAAGGCGATTTCTATAACGTTGTGGGATTGCCTGTCACGCTTACGGAAAAACTTATCGAGGAGAATTTGATCGATGGCAAAGATGAATATAGCGCTTGATCTCGGCACGTCGTTTACTTCGATATTCGTATCGGGTAACGGGATCGTTCTGCATGAACCGTCGGTAATAGCGTACTTCGATGACGGAGGACGGCGGCGCACGCGTGCGGTCGGCGCGGAAGCGTACGAAATGATGGGCAGGGCGCCGGAAAAGACAAAAACGGTTTGCCCGATAATCGACGGAGCCATAAAAGATCCGGACGCTTGTGCCGATATGCTCGGAGAATTCGTAAAGCGCATTTTGCCCGAATCGTATTTAATTAAACCGAAGGTGCGGTGCGTGCTCGGCGTGCCGGTTGGTATTTCGGTGGACGAGCGCATGATGTACGAGGAAGTGCTTATGCGTTCGGGTATCGATGAAATATCCATGATAAACTCCGTCATGCTTTCGGCTATAGGCGTGGAAATGCCTGTGTCCGCGGCGTTCGGCGGTGTGGTAGTTTCAATTGGCGGCGGCGCAACGGAAATAGCGATAATTAGCCTTTGCGGAATTAAAGCCGGTTGCGGAATCACTATCGGCGGAGATATGATAGACCGTACGCTCATGGACAGTATAAGCGGAATCTATCAGTTGAACGTAGGGCGTTCTACTGCTCGGCAGGTGAAAGAGCGCGTTTGCAGTCTTATCCGCAACGATTGCGCGTCAACGTCTATAAGCGGAATAGATATCGAAACGGGAAATATCCGCACTTCAACGGCGTCCTCGGACGAGTTGTTCGGAGTCGTGTACGATTATTATAAAAATATAACCGACGCTGTGGAAGGCGTGATAAATACGTGTACGCCCACTATTGCCGCAGAGATAAACCGTTACGGTATTACCGTCGTAGGCGGCGGCGCGCAGATGCCGGGGCTTGCGGAACTTATGAGCAGACGGTTGAATTTGCGTGTTCAGATTGCCACCGACGCACAATATGCAACGGTGCTCGGCGGCGGCAAGCTGTTGTCGGACAAATATTTGCTTGACGATATCCTTGCGCACGCATAGATAGTTATAGATATTTTTCGATACGACAAAACCAAACAAAAATCCTCTTGCTTAAAATTTGCGAGAGGATTATAATTTTATTGTATGAAAAGTATAGTTGTAACTTCGGGTAAGGGCGGCGTCGGAAAAACTACCGTTACGGCGAGTTTGGGACGTGCGCTAAGCAAACTCGGTAATCGTGTGGCATTGATGGACGCCGATTTCGGATTGAATAATCTCGATGTTGTACTCGGGCTTGAAAACCGAGTGGTTTACGATATTGCGGACGTTATCGAAAACCGTTGCAGGGTGCGTCAAGCGTTAATAGAATGCGAAACGCGCAATCTGTTTTTGCTGACGTCGGCGCACGGATACTT
>CATKFJ010000067.1 GCA_949747725.1 uncultured bacterium | reverse complement strand
CGGGGTCAACTTCTCCCAGGTCCTTCAGGAGGGCTTGAAAGAGCGTCTCGGTGTTCAATAGCATTTTTCTGCCCGCCCCCAGCCGGGGGCGGTTTTTTGCCGTCAGACGGCAGGACCGGGGATAAACGTTTTGGTAGAGGTAGATGGGAAAAAGCGATTTGAAATCAGATCGTAAAATTGGGATATATTATCCGAAGAAATACACGGGATCAAGTCCATAAATAGCATCAATCCGTTATACACTTTTATGTTGTAGAATTTTCCGGCGCAGTCAAGGCTTGAAGAGTTTGTATATGCTGGTATCCATAAAGCGTTTGTTGTTTTCGACCCAGAGCTGTTTATGGAGATTGTAAACTCCGCATCATCAACCGAAAATTGCGTTTTGTCGATTGCAATTTTTACTGGCTTATCTGGAAAACTGTAAACGACATTATTGATGTATGTGCCATCCCATCCAAGAGAAATTCCGCTATTCATAATCCTTACTATCATATCATTTTGCCCGAATAAAATTCTATATGATGTAAAACCATTACTTGGTGTTTTACTTAGTATTTCAGCGTATATTTCAATTTTCAGGCTTTCATAAGGAATTGATTCTCCAAAAGAAATATAGCATGTTACATATTCACTCGATTGTATGTACTCCAATTCTTTATATCCAGATGGCAGTCTGTCGCTATCTCCAGGAGCAAACACTGCTACAAACGATACATCTTTATCTGCGGTAAAAGAGTACTTTTTTTGATTGGTTACTTTCTGCCCGTTCATTTGCCACTCTACAAAATGAAATCCAGACAACGCAAACGCATTTATGGTAACGGACATCCCGTCCGACACAATGCCACTGCCCGTAACAGTTCCCCTTTCGTTATCAGAAGCGGTTACCGATATAGTGTAAGTTCCGCTTGGAAGTCCCCCCGCCGGAATCGTCTCTATCGCATCCGGCAGATTCTCGCTGTTTTGCGAAACCGGCAGCGCCGCGCCCTTCTCCGCCGCCTTTGCATAGGCGCTGGCGATATTCGCCTTAATCCGGTTAATCTGTGTCTCTACGCTCATATCACACCTCCGACAAAGCGGTCTCAATGG
>CATKFJ010000066.1 GCA_949747725.1 uncultured bacterium | reverse complement strand
TATACCAACGAGTTGTTGCTGTCCGCAATAAACAACAATTTGGTAAACGATCTCGGCAATCTTGTCAGGCGCACGCTTGCCATGAACAAGCAGTATTTCGACGGTAAGGCAATCAAACCGACGATAGACGATGCGGACAAGGAATATGTTGCGGCTATAAACGGATTGTATTCCGCGGTGCGCGACGATATGGACAAGCCCGAAATAGCCAAAGCGCTCGATAAGATATTCGGCGTTATCGGGCTGTCTAATAAATATATCGACGCGAATAAACCGTGGGAGCTTAAAAAGACGGGCGATACGTCGCGGCTCAATGCGGTGATATACAATCTTTTGGAGGGCATACGCGTTTGCGCGAATATGCTGTTGCCGTTTATAACCAACTATCCCAAACGCATTTTCGCAGGGTTAGGACTGCCCGTTCCCGACGGTTTCGAAAACGCGCATTACGGGATCGAGGACGCCTATAATACGATAGAGATAGAACCTATACTAAACAGACTCGATATAAACAAGGAGCTTAAGGAATTGACGGATATTGCGAATAAGTCCTTGGCGGCGGAAAAGCCGAACTCGAAGACCGAAGTCAAAGAAGAGAACGTCGGGGAGATAACGATCGACGAGTTTTGTAAGACAGATCTTCGCGTTGTGGATATTGAAGCGTGCGAAAAGGTAGAAAAAGCCAAAAAGCTGTTAAAACTTACGGTGTTCGACGGCACGCGCCGCCGCACGGTAGTTTCGGGCATAGCAAACGCTTATGCGCCCGAAGAGCTTGTCGGCAAAAAGGCGGTGCTTGTCGCTAATCTCAAGCCGGCAAAGCTGTGCGGCATAATGTCGGAAGGAATGCTGTTGTGTTCCGTTGACGAAAACGATATGCCGCATCTTGTACAACCCGACGGCGCAGCCGGGCAAAATATAAGATAATGTAATCAAATCAAGAGATCGGTAGGTTTTTATGCTGATAGATTCACACGCTCACATATACGACGAGGAGCTGCTTCCGTACGGCGGCGCGGACGCCGTTATAAACAGTATGGCTGCAGACGGATTGGAATATATCGTTTGCGTCGGTTGCGACGTGCCTACGTCGCGCACATGCGTCGAGCTTGCCGATAAAAATTTGGGTATTTACGCTACGGTGGGCGTTCACCCGTACGATGCGGATACCGTAACGGCGGGAAATCTCGATGTTTTGCGCAAGCTCGCGGCGCACGGCAAAGTAGTTGCCATAGGCGAGATAGGGCTTGACTTTCACCGCCCGAATTCGGACAAGCCTACTCAGATCGCCGCAATGGAACGCCAATACGATCTGGCGCGCGATCTCAAGCTTCCTACGGTCTATCATATCCGCGACGGATTCGGAGAGTTTTACGAGTTTGCCAAAACGCGAGACTTTCCCGAAGGCGCGGTGCTGCACTGCTTTTCGGGTTCGGCGGAGATAGCGGAATACTACGTGAAAAAAGGGTTTTACATTTCGTTTTCGGGCACTGTTACGTATAAGAACGCGGTCAATTTAAAGCGCGCCGCACAAGCCGTTCCGCTCGACAGGCTTATAGTTGAAACGGACAGCCCGTATCTTACCCCCGATCCGTTGCGCGGAAAAATAAACTTTCCAAAGAACGTCGCGCTTGTCGCGCAGTGCTTGGCGGAGATAAAAAACATTCCCGTGAGCGAAATGGAGCGCATAACTTGCGAAAATACCAAAAGAGTGTTCGGTATAGCGAATGGCAGATAATTTTGTTTATGTTTTAAACGGTACGGCATACGTAAACCTTACCAATAAATGTCATAATGCGTGTGCGTTCTGTATACGCACCGGCGGCGACGGCGTTGCCGGCGTTCCGCTGTGGCTCGACCGCGAACCGGAGTGTGACGAGGTCATGGCGGCGTTCGATAAACTTGCCGAAAAAGTTAAAAACAACGAGGTTGTATTTTGCGGTTACGGCGAGCCGACCGAACGGTTGGAGCAGTTAAAATCGTGCGCAAAGGAATTTAAGGCGCGCGGATTAAATACGCGCCTCAATACAAACGGACTGGGCAGCGCGGTAAACGGGCGCGACATAAGCGGCGACCTCGACGATATAGATATCGTGTCCGTATCGCTCAATCAGTGCGACGCGCAAAAGTATTACGAAATCACGCGGTCGCAGTTGGGACTGTCGGCTTTTGACGAAGTGTTGGCTTTCGCATGCGCGCTGAGAGATCGCGGACGGCGCGTGGTGTTTACAGTAGTGGATACGATAGACAAAACCGATATCGC
The DNA here is from genome assembly GCA_949747725.1 of uncultured bacterium. Lineage (GTDB taxonomy): Bacteria > Bacillota > Clostridia > Christensenellales > Pumilibacteraceae > Anaerocaecibacter. The sequence continues at coordinate 478 of CATKFJ010000066.1, read as the reverse complement.
GGCGTGCAAGCGGCTGTGTTTGGAACTGAAGATACCGCTCAGAGTGCGCAAGTACGTTGCCGATAACTACAATAATTGAAATATTTTTTTAAGGAGAAATAACCGTGCCAGATTGGCTTGTTTATATCGGATATATAGCTATGGTAGCGATAATCGTCGTGCTGTCCGTAAAGCTCGGAAAGTATGTGGATATAATCGACGCCAAAAGCAATATTTCGGGCGCGTTTATAGGCGGCGTTATGCTTGCCGCGGTAACGAGTCTGCCCGAGCTTTTCACGTCGCTGTCCGCAGTATGGATCGTTCATGAGAATTCGATGATCATAGGCAATATACTCGGATCGGATCTTATAAACCTCGCGTTCTTCGGTATTATACTGCTTATATTCGGGCGCGGACTTAAAAAAGCCGAGTTTTCACGGTTCTATTATATAGCGCTCGGAGTCGCGCTCGGCATGTATGCGCTTGTAGCCGTCGGACT
>CATKFJ010000065.1 GCA_949747725.1 uncultured bacterium | reverse complement strand
CCGTTTAAGCAAGTTTATATACACGGGCTTGTACGCGACGGTATGGGGCGCAAAATGAGTAAGTCTTCGGGCAACGGCGTCGATCCGATAGAAGTGATACAAACGGCCGGCGCGGACGCATTGCGGTTTTCGCTTGTAAACGGTATTGCGCGCGGGGGCGACGTTTGTTTTTCGCATAATTCGCTTACGGCATACAGTACCCTCATGAACAAGCTGTTTAATGCTTCCAAGTTTGTTCTTAACGCCTGTGCCGACGGCTATGCCAAATCGCCTAAAGCGTTGACCGCTCCGGACGGTTGGTTGATGGGTAAATTGAACGACCTTATAAAAGACGTCAATCATTCAATGAATCGCTACGACGTCGGACATGCCGCACAACTGTTATACGACTTTATTTGGGATGAGTTTTGCGATTGGTATATAGAGTTCGCAAAGGTTCAGTTAAAAGGCGAAAACGCGCTTAATACCGCAGGCGTTCTCAGATACGCTTTGGAGATCTTGTTAAAGCTCGTACATCCTATAATACCGTTTATAACTACGGAGATATACGACAGTCTGCCCGACGCGAGCGGCGAACTTATGCTCAGTGAGTTTCCCAAGAAGAAGCGCGGCGACTTTGTCGGTGCGGTAGCCGTCACAGAGCGGCTTAAAGATTGTGTGCGTGCGGTGCGTAATTTAAAGCAGACAAATACGGCGGTAGCGAAAACACCCGAGGTATTCTGCGACGGCGACGACGCGTTGTGCATGCTTTTGATCGAGTATCTACCTACGCTTGCAAAGACCGCCGAAGTAAAGAACGGAACTGCCGAAAACTGCGCGCTCATAGCGCTTGACGGTATTAAGATATATGTACCGCTTGCGGACAGCGAAAAAGAGCGCGAACGCTTGATGAAAGAACTCGAGAAGTGCAAATCCGAGCTTGCGTTGGCGCAGTCCAAGCTCAATAATGTCGGATTTTGTCAAAAAGCTCCGCAAAAGCTTATCGACGCCGAGCATGCGAAAGTTGCCGATTATAGCGAGCGCATAAGGGTTTTATCCGAAAAACTTGCATAAATCGAACGCTAAATCCGAAGATTATATTTACTTTTCGGTAAAAATATGGTATCATAATCAGTACTTACATCATTTAACGCACGGAGAGTGTATTGGAACAGTCCGAAGAGGAATTGCTGAATAAACTGATCGTATTGTTCGTTTTCGACAAAATGGATATTGCGCTCGACTACAACTCTATAATCAATATCTGTTATACGCAGACAAATTGGATTATGCCGTTGTACTGTATGGACGCGATAGACAAGCTTGTCAAAGCGAATTTTATACATGCCGTATCGCGTGGTCGTGAAAAGCTTTACACCATGACGCCGGACGGCAGGGCTTGCCTTGCAAACTTTTATTCGCGCATACCCGAATCTCTTCGGCAGGAAATAAGCGATTACGTTAAAGAAAACCGCATGTCGTTCAAACGCCGTCAGGAATACATGCATACATATTATAAGAACAAAGACGGCACATATACTGTGTGGCTACGCGTAGTCGAGCCGTCATCCACGCTTTTGGATCTTAAATTCGTAGTGGCAAACAACCGCACGGCAAAGTACATTCACGAAAATTGGGAAAAGAAAGCGGCGAGTATATATCTGTTGTTGCACGACCAGCTGACCGAATGACATACCAAAACAGGCAAGCCTGTATTATTATTGATCGTAATAAAACATAATATCGTTTAATATAGAGAGGTGATCATGAAATACATAACAAGCGGAACATGTTCGCGCGAAATTATTTTCGACGTAAAAGACAATAAGATAACCGATCTTAAATTCGTAATGGGTTGCAGAGGCAATACTCAAGGCGTTGCAAAATTGGCTATCGGCATGGATATAGACGAGGTGATAGCGCGGCTCGACGGTATTCAATGCCGTAACGGCACGTCTTGCCCAGATCAGCTTGCGAAAGCGCTGAAAGCTTACAGGGAGAGTGAGTTAAAGTAGATTGCTATGAATACAAAACGTCTTGTTTCTATAGCGGTGTTTACCGCGTTGATAATTGTCGGCGGACTGATTTCCGTACCCATACCGTTTACTCAAGTGGAAATGTCGTTCCAGACTGTTTTCGTAATAATGGCTGGCGTTATGCTCGGCGGCAGGGACGGTGCACTGGCAGTGCTTGTGTATCTTGCAATGGGCTTATTGGGCTTACCCGTATTTACTAAAGGCGGCGGCTTGGGATATGTGGTAATGCCGTCGTTCGGGTATTTGTTAGGATTCCCCATAGGAGCATTTGTTTCCGGCGTGCTGTGTTCGAGAATGAAAACGGCGACGCGGGGCAAAGTGTTTTTAAGCGCGCTCATCGGAATGGTGCCCGTCTACATAATAGGTATCACATATCAAGTGCTTATACTGTATTACTATACCGGTAGCACGTGGGCGGCGGCTATAGGCGGAGTGCCTGCCATACTCGTTCTGTACGTTAAGGACGCAGTGCTTTGCGGATTTACCGCGGCGCTGTATCCGTCCATAAAACGCGCACTGCGATCGCGCAAAGCGAGTGTAACATCGAATAAAAAATCTCACTGCTCGGAATAAGACAGTGAGAATTTTTTGTTTTGGATAGTACAGGCGATTACCACTTGAGCGTGAATTGATTCGGAACGTTAAAGCACGCGTTATTTCTTGCCGAGTAGTAAATACAATCTATAGTGCGCTTGCTTTCGTTGAAGCGCATGAGCATCCACGTCCCGCCCAACGTATTACCGACATCGGCGCGCCGAATTCGAGATTTATCGCCAAGTATTCCACGCCGCATACGTCAAACAGGTTATAAGTGTTGGACATGCTGCCTGCTTCGTAAGCGCCGCCGAAAGGACGTAACATAATATTCTTAACGATCTTTTCATGCTTGCTCTCCCAAAGAATAATCGAGTTCGCCGACGACGAAACAAATTTTTCGCCGTTGTACATCCACGACCCGTTTGCGTTGCTGTAAGTTATGTCGTTTTGCTGTAGAGAAGGGATAGGATCTACGTCGTTCGCGTCGGGGTTTTTCGTATCGGTCGGCATGTTCGCGCAACCGACAAGCGATATCGCCGTTGCCGCCAATAAAATTACAACCGCTTTTTTCATACACATCTCCTTTGTTAAGTTTGCGTGTTTAACTGATTTTTACGTTGTCGAAATACTCGAAACCGTATCAAATAAGACGCGTTCCATTGGTCAAAGCATATAAAATACACTATAAAATTTGTGCATTTTTCCATTGAAATCGGTATTAGAATGTTGTATAATAATCACAATAACAATAGAATAAGGAGAAAATTATGGCAAGTCTGTCTTTAAGACACATCTACAAGGTTTACTCGGGCGGCGTGCGCGCTGTCAGCGATTTCAATCTCGAGATAGACGATAAAGAATTTATCGTTTTCGTCGGACCGTCCGGTTGCGGTAAGTCCACAACACTGCGTATG
>CATKFJ010000064.1 GCA_949747725.1 uncultured bacterium | reverse complement strand
ACCAAAGGGAAACCGAAGAAAAAGTTGCGAAATTATCATATTTCGCAACTTTTTCTTTTATTTTCATAACTTTTTAACTATTCCTCTTTCATTCCACTCGCCTAAATCCGGGCCATTTTCCGGGCAAAATCCCACAAAATCAACCTTTCCCAACTAATACAGCTAAACTGTTGATTAGCATTTTAGCCGTACTATCTGTCAACTTTTCTGCTTCTTGCAAAATTGCCTGTACTAAAGCATTTTCGGTATTTGTTTCCTCCTTTTTCGATAGGCCCCTACTAATAGCCTGCATATTTCCATCAATGATTTTTTTATTCCTTTTCTTGTCAATGTACTTATTAACGGTGCTATCTTGGGTAATACCTAACTGACGCTTGATTTGTATTATCTCACGTCCTTCTGCCGCTAAAAGTGTACCAACTGTATGACGACACCTATGCAACCGCACTTTATCCATGCCTTTTCGTGCCAAGTATCTATTTACCTTATTCCGAAAAGTGGTATATGTATACCCCTCTTTCATTTCTGAACCAAAAACAAAACTGTCATTATCCAATTTTGTTTTTGTTAACTTCGGCGCTTCTTCCCTCCATTCAAGCAGTAATTCTTTAGCTTCTGGTGTTAATCCAACATACCGACCGCTCTTTTCCGTTTTAGTACCTCCAATGACAGACCGGCGGCTTTTTATATTGCCATCATCATCAAATTCCACTTCAATCGTAACAGCTTGTTGAATATGAATTTGATTATTTATAAAATCAATATCGCCCCATTGTAGACCGAGGACTTCTTGTGTCCTCATGCCAGTATTGAGCATAATGACGATTGGAGTATAAATAATCGGGTTTGATTTCAGCGTTTCCAAAACCATGGTCATTTCTTCAGGGTCAAACCCCTGTATATCTTCTGTAACTTTCTTTGATTCTGGTGCCCTGTATTCTACATCATCAAATGGATTAAATGTTACCCACTTCCTTTTTACTGCCCTCTTAAACATTCCAGATATTACAAACTCCATCCGGTCAAGAGTAGTTTGCGAATAACGATAATCACCGTTTTCCTTTTTCTCGGTTTCCATCGTCCTAAAAAATTGATTCATGGCAGTGACTGTAATATCCCCTACCATAACCAGCCTAAAATATTCCTCAAACCGTTTAAGCACATTTATGTAATTTTCTGCCGTCCGTGTACTAATTCCTTTCTTCTTGCCTTTTCTGCTTCCGTTGGTCACTCCATTCGCCGTTTCTTGTTTCCGAACACCAGCAATAATGTCATTTACCCTATACTCCCGTACAAAATCGGGAATACTGGTAAACTCATTGATGATTATGTCCAGCTTAGGGGCTTCTGCTGTCTGCTTGACATAACCCATGTCACGAAGTTTCTTTTCCAGCTTCGCAACTGCTTCATCCTCCGTACGCCCCCGAACCTTGGGCCGTATCCGCTTGCCATTCTCGTCCTTACCCAGATCGACATAGGCTAGAAAGCCCTTGCCTTCTGGATTTACATGACACTCTAATTTATTCATGTCAATATACATTTTTTACCGTCCTTCCCTTATTTAAAAATTGTAGTGGTATTGGAACGCTGATCGCTCCACTTGTCAAGGCTTTTTTTCGCCTATGACTAGAAATTGTGCAAGTGCTGAAACTGGCACAATCTTACGTTTGCCTATAGTCTGGCTGGGTAGCTTACCAGACCTCACCAGCCTATAGGCGTTAGTCTCCCCAATGCCAAGAACCTTCTGCAACTGCTTAATATCAAAGCAAGTTGT
>CATKFJ010000063.1 GCA_949747725.1 uncultured bacterium | reverse complement strand
GTCATCTCCACGTCGCGCGAGAAGATAACGCAGATGCAGCAGGACCGTCCCGAAATAGACGTGGGCGCGATCGAGAACATAAAGGAACAGCCCAAGTCAAAGGAATATCCCAAGCAGAAACTCATAAGATCGCACCTGCCGGTAAGGCATGCGATAAAAATGGGCGGCAGCAGTCTTAAAACCAAACCCGTAAGGCTCATGTTTACGATCTTGCTGTCGCTTGTCGCGTTTATCTTGTTCGGTCTCGTATCTACGCTTATGATGTTCGACGGTCATGACGTTACGGTGCAGACGTTTATGGATTCGGGCATCAATTACATCAACCTCGGCAAAGAATATTTCATCAGCGAAAGCTACGATGGCGGCGACGGCGAAAATACTTATGAGTACACAAACTCTACGGTGTTCACCGACGAGGAATATAACGAGTACCTTAAAAAATACGGCAATGCCATACGCTCTGTAGACGCGAACGGCTTATCCGTCGATAACGTGACTATGACGAGCTACGTTTCGAGTTTCTACGGACCCAACGGCGGCTACAGAATAAACGGTTATATTCCGGCAACAGCCGCGCTCGACATTTTGGCGGGCGAATTGCCCTCTGCCGACGATGAGATCATGATAACCGATTTCATGTTCGACGGCTTGAAAGCAAGCGGTACCAAGTTCAAAAAGTCCAACGATAGCAACGCGCAGACGGTCACGGTAAGCGACTATAGCAGCGTGCTTTATAAAAATTGCAATGCTGCGTTCATTGTCAGCGGCAAAAAGTATAAGATAGTCGGCGTGTTTAAGGGCATGGTCGTTCCTGCGGATTATAAGTCGATGAAAGAATCCGCCGATAAAAACGAACAGAATACAAACAACGGTATGGGTTTATGGCTGTGGCAGACCGAGTTGGAAAACGGTCTGTATAATCGCATTGCCGTTACGGAAGACTTTTTCGAAACCGTTGCGGAATCCGGCGGCAATAACGACAGTATAGACGTTTACAGATACTTTAAGCGTAGCGGCGACGAACTTGACATAAGAACGAGAAATGCCGAAAACCAAGATAACAACGGCGATAATGTGCGTCTTTACATGCTTGCGGACTATTCCGAAAGCGGAAATAAGCTCAAGATCTACGGTCTTGACGGAACCGCAAAAACGTCGGTCGGCAAGGTTGAGGTATATCTCAGCGACTATACTTTGGTCGGGTTATACAAAAAAGCATACAATGATTTTGTCCGCGCGTTGGAAATGGACCAATCGTACGGTGATATGTTGTCGCAAAAACGCGGTGAGGCGGAACTCGAATATTCGTTGCAGCATCGCATGCCCGAATGGCACGATGAAAAATACTTTAACAAAACGCAATACGATAAAGACGTAGCCGATTGGGAAAGCGCCTTTAATGCATGGCAAAAAGAGCCGGGCAATGAAGGGGAAACAGAGTATGAATACGAATATTCTACAGGAAATTATCGTCCTTATAAAGAAGACGACAAATATTATGATAGTGAACAATATCAGATCGATTCGAACGAATACCACACACAACGTAACGAATATATAGAAAGCGAGGTAAACAAGTACCGCAAGAACGGCGCGTATCTCGAGCTTGCGGAACAGCTTAAAAAAGAATATCTCGAAGAGAATCCCGAACCCGACCGCGAAACGGACGATCAAGCGTATTGGGATTGGTACTACAGAATGCAGGAACAGTGCGATCCGATTACGAGAATGAGTTTTGCCGTCAATGCGGCAGAGTTCGCGAGCATGCTCAAGACCGTTGTCGGGTTGTTCGATCAAATGGGCGTGCCTGCGTTCGATCTCGAGATCGGAAACGAGAGTTCGGGCTATTCGGCAATGACGCTCGGCGGTTACTTTATGGGTGGTAGCAACTGTTCGTCTGCGGCGTATCTCGGAACTACGCTGTACAATACGTACTATTTCGCTACCAACGATTGGAGCAGTAATGCGAGTTTGTCCACTAAGTACGAAACGCCCGATGACGCGTATATAAACAGAATATTCATACCGTACGGCGGCGACAGCGCCACTATCGACGAAGTGCTTAATACCGTCGGTGTCCGCGCCGCAGACGATTCGATAGTTAATATCGGCAACTCCGTAATGACGATGCTGAACAATGTCATCGAATTGGCGGATACGCTCAAAAAAGCGTTTGTAATAGCCGGCGTGGTGTTTGCGCTGTTCGCGTTCCTACTCATGTTCAACTTTATATCCGCGTCGATCACGGCGAAGAAGAAGGAGATAGGCATACTCCGCGCGATAGGCGCGCGCATAACGGACGTGTTCAAGATATTCATATCCGAGGCGTTTATAATCGCGCTTATATGCTTTGTCCTTGCAATGGCGGGATCGTGGGGATTGTGTACGTTGCTCAACTCCATTATCTTAGAAGATATGGGAATGTCCATGAGCCTGTTCGTATTCGGACCGATATCCATACTGTTTATACTCGCGATCGCGCTTGTAACCGCGCTTGTTTCGACGGTACTGCCCGTTGCGCTGTATTCGAGAAAACCGCCCGTAGACAGTATTCGCGCTTTGTAATTGCAGTGACGGGAAACATGAAAAGCCCGACCGAAAGGTCGGGCTTTTTAAATTATGAATGCGGAATTATGAATTCGGAATTAAAGGTGGTTATAATTTATAGATCCCTCGGCTACGCTCGGGATGACATTGGTGTAGAGTGTGTCTTTTCGACCGAAGTGAGCGCAAGCGAACGCAGCGGAGAAATCTTTCCGCCCCATAAAAAATTTCTCGAAAAATTTTTCCAAAATGTATTGACTATCCCTTGTTGATGTGTTATTATATACGCAAGTAATGGCTTGAACGTTCAAGAAAAAGTCGGGACGATGAGTTAAGGAACGCGATAGTCGCATTACTTGAACGTTCAAGTAGAATCAAATAAAACTAAACTTCCGATTGCCGACGTTTGATTCGGCAAACCGTGTTTAGGCGGCAATGCCGTAGGGTGGTAAATATGCGTTATACCGCGACCGACATCATAAGAATAGGCGATCCGTTTGTGCTTTACGACGGCGGCGAATACTACATGTATGCGACGCATTCCGACGACGGCATAAGCGTATGGAAAGGCGGTTCTCCCGATAATGTTAAACATGTCGGGCTTTGCTATTTTAAAAAAGACAGTTTCGGGTACGAATGTTTTTGGGCGCCGGAAGTGATAAAGCGCGCCGACGGCAAATATATAATGCACTTTACCGCACGCGACCGCGCGGACGGTATTTTGCGCACGGGCGTTGCGATTTCGGACAGTCCGCTCGGACCGTTTAGGGATGTCGTGGCGAACAAGCCCATGTTTAATATAGGCACGGCTACCATCGACGCGAGTTGTTTTGTGGACGACGACGGCAAGGCGTACTTATTCTATTCCAAAGACTGCTCTACGAACATTATCGACGGTATCCATACGAGTCAGATTTTTGCGGTTGCGCTCAAGTCCGATCTTATAACGCTCGACGGCGAGCATATTCTTATCGCCACGCCCGATAGAGAGTGGGAGAGTCGTTCGCTCCCCGCGCCTACGGTAGGCGATATAGGCAAGGCGGAGTACGGTTCGGGCGAAGCGGCGTTCATTTGGAACGAAGCGCCGTCCGTTATAAAGCATAACGGCAAATATTATCTTACATATTCCGCAAACTGTTTCGACAGTAAATATTACAGCGTCGGGTTGGGAATAGCGGACAGTCCGCTCGGCAAGTACAAAAAGCTCGACGCGCCTATAATGACGTATATCGAGGGCGAGCTGTCGGGACCGGGGCATAATTCGTTCTTCAAGGATAAAGACGGAAATCTTATGTGCGCGTTCCACTGCCATACCGACTATAACAGACCGTCGGGCGACAGGCGTTATTGTTACTGCGATACGGCGTTCGAGGACGACATTCTTCGTCTATTATATAAATAAAGTAAAATACACAAAATACACCTGTGCCGAGCTTAAAACAAAGGCAATTAACCGAGTGCCCGTTCGAAAGGCGTACGGGCGAGGTTGCAAATATCCATGGAGGTAATGATGGGTAGTAGAATCAAGAGGGCGCTTCTGTCCGTGATGTGCCTTTTGGCGATGTGCGGCTGTGTGCTAGCCGTAGGGTGTTCGGGTAACGACTCGGACGCCGATAACGGCGAAACCAAGTACGCGATCACG
>CATKFJ010000062.1 GCA_949747725.1 uncultured bacterium | reverse complement strand
GTTTGCGGATGCGTATGAAACGGCGGAGGGTGCGGCGGCTGTCAGCTCGGAATACAAAAAACTTCTTGCGTCGGGTAAGTACGAAAACTTTATAACCTCGGCGTGTCCCGCGGTAAACCGCGCTATCGAGCTGTATCACCATGAGGCGCTTAAGTATCTCGCGCCGGTGGATTCGCCAATGGTCGCGCACGCCAAAATACTCAAAAAACGGTTCCCCGACGCTGAGATCGTGTTCGGAGGGCCGTGCATAGCGAAAAAACGCGAGGCAAAAGAAAGCGGCGTTCTGTCGGGCGCGCTTACGTTCGAAGAACTGACCGAACTGTTCCGTTTGCACGGGATAGAACTCGGCGACGAAGCTCAAGCCTCCGATCGTATCGAAAAACCCGTAAAGGTCGGAAAAAAGACCGACGACGCCAAGCAAGAAGCAGCGGCTGTTTCGGCTGCGGCAGACGTTACGGCGGACGGAAGAGCAATGCGCGCCAAGTTTTATCCGATTTCGCGCGGCATAATCAAGTCGTTCGGTTCGTTGCCGGAAGGGTACGAATATATAGCTGTCGACGGAGTGGAACGTCTCGATCAAGCGATCGACGATCTGCTCGGAGTAAAGAACGTGTTTTTGGAGATAAACGCTTGCGACGGCGCGTGCGTCAACGGACCGTGCGCTATCAAACATGCCGGCGGCAGCGTGGAAGCGAATGTAAAGGTGCGTAACTATACCAATAGTTCGCCGGCAAATATCGTGTCCGACTATCCCGATATTTCGTATAAGCACAAGGCGCGAATGACGGGCGATCGCGTTCCCACGGACGACGAACTCAAATCGATCCTTGCCAAAACGGCAAAACCGAGCCGCAACACGAGTTGAACTGCGGCGCTTGCGGATACTCTACATGCCGCGAAAAGGCGTGGGCTGTTATTAACGGCTATGCCGAAGTGGAAATGTGCGTTCCGTATATGCGCGAAAAAGCCGAGTCCATGGGCAATGTAATAATCGAGAACAGTCCCAACGGTATAATAGTTTGCAACAACGATCTGCAGGTTACCGAAATAAACCGCAGAGCGCAAGCGCTTATAGGTAATAATTCGCCCGAATACATATTCGACTGTTTCGATCCGTCCGCTGTATTCAAAGCCGCCGAGAGCGGAATAGCAACGCACGTCGAAAAACAGAAACTCGATAAAACGGGCAAATATACCGATATAAACATCGTGCCGCTTGCGAAGGAAAAGGCGTTGCTTATAGTGCTTACCGACGTGACGGACCGTGTGAACTACGATGAAGAACTTAATAAGGTAAAGCGCGACACGCTGTCGGTTACCGACGCCGTTATAGAAAAACAGATGCGCGTCGCGCAAGAGATAGCGTCGCTTTTGGGCGAGACTACCGCAGAAACCAAAGTAGCGCTATTGAAGCTTAAACAAACTATGGTAGAGGATAAAAACAATTGAGTTACTTTATTGACAGGGGATACACCTCGCTTAATCACGTCGGTGAAGAACTTTGCGGCGATCGCGTAGAGTGCGCCACGAGCGGCGATTATCTTACCGCCGTACTGTGCGACGGCATGGGCAGCGGCGTTAAAGCCAATATCCTTGCAACTCTGTCGTCCAAGATCCTTTGCACTATGCTTGCCGCAGGTATTCCGATAAAAGACTGTATAGAAACGCTTATAGCCTCGCTGCCCGTGTGTAAGGTCAGGAACGTAGCTTATGCGACGTTTTCGGTCTGTCATATAAACAGCGATGGCAAAGGCGAACTTCTCGAGTTCGATAACCCTGCGGCTATACTTATTCGCGACGGACAGGTGAGCGATCTTCCGCGCGAAAAACAAGTCGTGTGCGGCAAAAACGTTTACACAACAAAGCTCGATCTACGCGCCG
>CATKFJ010000061.1 GCA_949747725.1 uncultured bacterium | reverse complement strand
CTCTTCCGATCTTGTCTTAACCGCTTGACCATGGGGCCACAATCGAATGATATTTTATCATGAAGTTCGGGCGGTTGTCAAGCGTATTGCACGTATTTTTAAAATTGTATTATATTGCGTTTATGCGATGCGTTTGCCGAATGATGTTGACTTGTATATATTATTCCTGTATAATGATTTCGGAGAATTATTATACCATTCTATGGACACGCCGCGCAAAGCACAATCGGATAACAGATTCGGATACAGCGATATAGACAACCTGAAGTTCATTCTCAGGTTGCTTTACGAACGCGATAACGACGATCTTGCGTGGACGCTTATCGAAAGGTTCGGGAGCGTTCCCGATCTTTTTCATGCGTCGTACTACGAACTGATGCAGATCGACGGGGTAACGGATCGAGTAGCGTCGTTCTTTTCTTCTATGTTGCCTATTCAACGTCAGGCGCTTTTGCGCTCGGCACAAGCGATCAAACTCGATTGCGAAGATATCCTTGTTAAGTATATTATGTCGTTCGGTATTGGGTTTATAGAACCGTTCGATATGTGCATATTTCTCGATAAGAACGATAGGTTTATCTTTGCCGATCGGCTTATCGAAGAGGAGCGGTTTCGCGAAATAGTAACGCAGACTTGCCGTACGCGAGCGGCTAAAGTCGTAATTGCCCGTTATATACCGTTTGCGTCTGAAGAGCCGATAATGCCGTCGGTCGTGCGGATACGCAGTCTTATAAAGCTTATAAATGTTTTCGACGCAATGAATGTCGAATTTGCAGATTATTTTGCATACACGCCGTTCGAATTTTTCGGGTTGCGTCGGTTTTTGCGTAGCGGAGAACGGTCTGTGCACGCAAGCGCCGCAGACGGTTCGCTTTACATGATAGACGGAAACGTTCTCGAGCGTTTAAACGATTATCATGAATCGGTAACGGGCGAGCGCGTCGATCTTTTTTAAAGATCGCTATATCAGCAATGCAAGCAGCGGCAGTGTGGCTATTGACGTTATTGTACCCAACAGCACGGTATTTGCCGCTGTTTGTTGTCCTTCGCCGAGCATCTCCGCATAGTTCTGAATGATAGACGCTACGGGGCAAGCGCACATGATATACATGCACCACATCAGCTCGGTATCGACTCGGAGCAGCATAAGTATGCCAAGCACGCATAGCGGAAAAATTATCTGATTGACAGCTACCGATATATACTGTAGCGGATTTGTAAACAAATTTTTGAATTCGATCGTAGCGAGCCGCATGCCCATTATGAGCATGCACAGCGGCGCAGTCATTTTGCCGAGGATCGTGATCATCATTTCGAGCTGACCGAGAAATTTGCCGTTGATCTCGCTTATTTTGAACCCCGTAAGAAAGAAGGGGAGCGATACCAATATGGATATGAACGCCGGATTTATAAAAAACGTTTTTACGTTTATATATTTTCTGTCGCGCGTAATTATCGCGGATACGAGCGTCCAACCGAGAAGATTCATAGAAAGGAAATACATCATCGAGTATGCCGCGACGTTAGGTGAATCGGGGAATATAGCTTCGAGCAACGGCACGCCCAAGAACGAGCAGTTTGACAATGTGGTCGCTACGGACGCGATCCTGTAGCGTATGTCGTTGAATTTCTTGCGAAATATCAAACAGAAAAATCCGATGAACAAAAGTTGTGCTGCCGTTATGACGGCAAAGAATATCAATAAGTTGATGCCGAGTTCTTTTGTAAAATCCGCTTTATTGAACGAGTAAAGAGTGAGCGCGGGTTGGCACACAAACATCAAGACCTTGGAAAATGCGGATATGCTATCGGGTTTTATCGCTTTTGCTTTTACGAGAATAAAGCCCGGAACGGCATACAACAGCATGATGCCTACGATTATCAGAGTGGTCAAAAATTCATTCATTTCAATTTATGTCGATGGGATTATTTTTCGGGCGACTGTCGAGGCGTGTCGATAATGTTTATTTCGGCAGTATAAAGTTTGAGTAATACAATGCAACGTGCTTTTATTTTGGGACGTTCGAGAAAAAAGCAGTCTACGGCTTCCCAAATAAACACCCAAGCGGCGATTTCGAGCACGGTATTGACATATACGTTATCGAAGAAATAATTCAAAGCGAACAGAACAGCGAGAAACGCAATTCCCATTGCGGTCATTGTGATCGATATAAAAGTATTGCGCTTTATCGATTTTACGGCGTCACGGTACGAGTCCTTTACATAATTTATTATCGACTGCCTTACTGTATCGCCGTCGATATTATCGGTATGGATATTTACGGTTACTTTGTCGGCAAACGGATTGTCTGCACAACGATCGTATAAGTATTTGCCGAGTTCGGGGTTGAGTTTTGTGTCGGCGCAACAATACGGAGAGAATAATTGTTCGTTCGACTGTATACCAATGTTTATAGTCGGATTTCTGTCGTCTATGTTTGATAGCCCGTCGCGCATTATTTCTTTAACGAGTTCTTTTTGTTTCTTGCTTAAAAACATTGTCCCTCCGTTTTCGGTTCGGAATGTGTTATACTATATTTGCTTGCGCGTCTCGTTTGCCGAAAATGCCGTCTAAGAACTTTTCGGCTTTGTCGAAATATTGTCCGATGCTGTCTGAAATATGCGCGTCGGAGCCGAGTACGGGGCGAGCGCCGCCGCGCGATTTGTATTCGCGAAGAAAATCTGCGCGCGGCAGTCGCATTGCTCCGCCGGCATTTGTATTCTCTTCGAACCTGACGCCGCGATCGAGCGCTTTTCGGATTATTTCATCCAAAAGCGGTCTAAACGTATCGTAGTCTATGATCATGTCTTGTGACGGAGCATAGCGTTCGGGAAAACCCAAGTGCCCTACGGTGTTAAACGGATAGGGTGCGTCGAGCGATGCGCTTACGCATTTCAGGTATGAAGTAAACGATTGAATATGCCCCGATTTGAATCCGTCGTTGGGATGCCAATAATGTACGCTGTTTATTATATATTCGATAGGCAGATCTTTAACAAGCTCGGCATTTTCTTGTTCGTGTTCTTTTTCGTATCCGATCTCCAAGCCGATAAAGATCGTCAAATCGGGATTGTTTTTACGTACGCGCTCCCATGTTTCGAAGTACTCGTCGAAATCGATGGGTTTGCTGTCCGTCCAATGACCTATATCTATGTGATCGGTGACTATAAAGCCGCGCAATCCCTTTTTGCGCACGGCTTCGGCGATATGCTGCGGCGTATCCGCTCCGCATTTTTTCGCGTCGGGCGAAAACCTGCTGTGTAAATGACAATCCATTCCTGAAAGATCCGTATCGTTCGATATGAGTTTCATATTCTAAATTATAACACCGCATACACCGGCAGTCAAGTATGCAGATGAATTTAATGCGTTTATTTAAGATAACGGCTCATCAAATTATGATAAATTTAGACAGGTAAAACGGTTGACAAATAGGCGGTATTGATATATACTGTTAGAGTAATATTTGCATCGCATGTGATGCGGGGTGGAGCAGTTAGGTAGCTCGTCGGGCTCATAACCCGAAGGTCGCGAGGTTCAAGTCCCGCCCCCGCTACCAAAAATCGGCAGAGATCGTAAGAACTTTGTCGATTTTCCATATTAAGGTCGGCAATAAAAATTATAATTTATGCAAAACCGCACTAAAAATGCCGTCGTCACGCTCGTTGTCGGATTGACGCTCAATATAATGCTCGGCGTAGCCAAGCTCGTAACGGGCATATATGCCGCGTCGGCGTCCGTAATGTCGGACGCGTTCAATAATCTGTCGGACGCGGCTGTATCGCTTGTGACTATAATCGCGACGTTTTTGGCGGCGCGCGGTGCCGATCACGATCATCCGTTCGGTCACGGGCGGTATGAGTACATAGCCACGTTCGTTCTCGGCGCGGTAATAGTAGCGGTCGGTGCGGAAGTATTCGTAACGGGATTCAAACGCGCGATAACGCCCGTCGATACCGAGTTCGGTATAGCCGTACTTTCCACGCTCGGCGCGGCGATAGCAGTCAAGGCATTTATGGGCGTATTTTATACGGTCCACGGAAAGCGTTTAGGCTCGGACACCATCAAAGCCGCCGCGGTCGATTCTTTTTCGGACGCGGCTGTTACGACGGTTGTCTTGGCGTGCGCGGTAATAGAAAGGTATTGCGCAGTCAATATAGACGGTTATGCGTCAATAGCTGTAGCGTTGGTAATAATAGTATTCGCGGTGCGCATACTCAAGTCCACCGTAAGCCGACTGCTCGGCGAACGACCCGATCCCGAACTGACGGTTACCGTCACCGAGCTTATTCGGCAAGAGCATGAAGTATTGTCCGTGCACGATCTTATAATAAACGATTACGGATCGTCAATTAAGATAGCCGAGGCGGACGCTGTGTTCGCCGCCGATCTGCCGTTCACCACGGTGCATGCCGTTTGCGACCGTATCGAGCGCAATGTTTACGATAAAACGGGCGTAAGGCTGAGCTTGCATGCCGATCCGTTTGTGACCGACGACGAGCGCCATGAGAAAATTCGGCTCGGCATAGACGGCGCGCTTGCGGCGTTCGGCGCGACGTGCCACGATATAATTATCGACGACGAATGCGCAGTAGTATCGTTAGATGTTAAAATAGACGGGAGTCTGCCCGAAAACGAGATTTCGGCGCAAGCCGAAGCGCAGGTCCGAGCGGTCGTTCCGACGTACGCGGTAAAAATACATATCGACTACATATAGAGGAAACGATTTGAACGCAAAAAAGGTTATTATAGGAATGTCGGGCGGCGTGGATTCCGCTGTTGCCGCTTGGATATTGAAACGCGACGGGTACGACGTTACCGGTCTTTTTATGCATAATTGGGAAGAGGACGGAGAGTGCCCCGCTGCGGACGATTGGCGCGACGTGCGCGACGTTTGCGACAGGATAGGAATAGATTGCTATTCCGTCAATTTCGCCAAGGAATATATGGACGGAGTGTTCGAATATTTTTTGCGTGAGTACCGAGCGATGCGCACGCCCAATCCCGACGTGCTGTGCAACCGCATTGTAAAGTTCGGCGCGTTCCGCGATTACTGTCTTACGCTCGGCGCGGATTATATAGCTACGGGTCACTATTGCAAGCGTGACGGCGATATGTTGGTTCGCGCGGCGGACGGCAACAAGGACCAGACGTATTTTCTAAATCAGGTCAAGACCGAACAGCTTTCGAACGTGCTGTTTCCCATAGGCGATCTCGAAAAACCGCGCGTGCGCGAAATAGCGAACGAGCTCGATCTTACTGTCGCCGGAAAAAAAGACAGCACCGGCATATGCTTTATAGGCGAGCGTAAATTCAAAAAGTTTTTACAAAACTATCTGCCTGCGCGATCGGGCGAAATAGTAGATATGCAAGGCAATGTTGTAGGCATGCACGACGGTTTGATGTACTATACGCTCGGTCAACGGCGCGGCTTGGGCATAGGCGGCGTCAAGGGCGAAACGGGCAGGTGGTTTGTACTCGATAAAGACGTAAAAAACAACCGCCTGATCGTTTCGTGCGGCGACGAGAGCGAGCTGTACTCCTCCGCGCTCGTCGGCGCCGAGCTTAATATAATAGGCGAGT
>CATKFJ010000060.1 GCA_949747725.1 uncultured bacterium | reverse complement strand
TTATATCATACATATCCGCAAAAGGCAACGGTTTTTACAGTCGGTAGGCATTGCAAACAATACGGATTTTCGAATATTTACCGTATGAATTTTAAGTAAAATAAAATTTTTTCGAAAATGCTGTTGTCGCGCTTGACACGGGGGGGGGTATGTGATATAATTAGCCAATTACTATTATTGAATATTTCGGTGTTGGCTGCATTAAACACTTCAATCAATGGCGATTGACTAAGCGATTGATTTTTGTGTGCTACCGAAATTTTGGAGGTAGTATGAAGAAAATCGCAAAATTCATAAGTATATCTTTATCGATCGTAATGGCGTTAGCCGTTATGTGCCTGTTCGTTGCTTGCGGCGATGATTCTGACGGATCGGACGAAGCGCAGAGTTCTACGCAGTATACCATTACGTTTGTAACGGGCGACGGCTCGGCTGTTGCGCCGATCACGGCAAAAGCCGGTGAAGTTATAACTCCGCCGCAAGATCCCACGCTTGCCGGATACGACTTTATCGGTTGGTTCGAAACCGCGGACGGCGACGGCGCGCCCGTTACCGTGCCCACGGTGATGCCGAACAGAAACATCACGCTTTACGCACGATATCGCGTTCAAGGCGAAAAGACGTACCGCGTTATCTACGAGTACAATCTCGGCAGCGTGCCGCACAGCAGCAACATCGCTCCGTCGGAGGGCGCGTCGGGAAGTACCGTATCCGTAAAGGACGGTAGCGCGTTCAATGCGCTCGGCTATATGTTTATCGGTTGGTCCGAAAGCCGCAACGGTCTTGTGTCGCTTTCGGGAACGAAAGAAGACGGACAATATCTTGCCGGCGACAGTCTTGTATTGGGCGAAAGCGACGTAACGCTTTACGCGCAATGGGCGCGCGAATATACGGACGCTCGCAAGCAGAGCGACGATAAAATATACATATACGACAACCTGATAGGCAAGGGCTTGGGCGCGGCAATACTTGTGCGTTCGGGCAAAGATAAAAAACTCGGCTTCGTTCAAGACGCAAGCGAAACGGAATCGGGGTTTACGGAATTTACTTTTTACTTTGACGAGGCGGACGGCGGCGATATTACGGGACGGCTGTACGGCGATTATACATACGCTTATGCCTTGGGCGAAGAAAGTCAATATCTGTATTACGATTATGTAACTCAATCGCCGGGGGCGTTTATACTTGCGATAGACGAGTACGACTATGCGGTGCTTATACAGCTTGTCGGCAGTCAAACGGTAGTGCGCGCGAGCGGAGTTTACGAATATAATACCAAATACGGCGATTACGCTTTTGCTTATACGGACAGCGATGGCAAAACCGGAGTCAATTATTTCGTTCTCGACGATACCGATGTGGCGGAAACTCGGTTCGACGGGTATTTCCGTTTCCAAGGTATGGAGAGCGGTTCGTATTTATGGTACGACAACGGCGAGCTTTTAAACTACAGGCTCGACCTTAACGGGTACGGCTATGCCAAGTTATCCTCATACGACAGTGTAAACGATCAAACGGAAGTCGTGTCCGAGGGCGTTTACAAAGGCACGGACGCTTACAAAGACTTTTACGGCGAATGGACGTATGTGCCTAATGCCGGAGCCAGCGGCTCTTCGTTTAACTTTGTGGTAAACGAACTCAATACGGGAAGCGATTACGTGCCTGTGTATATAAAGTACAATGCCGATTACGATAAAACGTTTAAAGCCTCGGTAGGCGACGGCGAACTGTATATCAACGGTTACGGCGTTGCTGTATACAGCGCAAGCGGTATTGAATATAAAGGCAATTGCACGGTGGACGGTTCGCTTGTTACGTTTATTCCGTTCATAGAAAACGGCGGAGACGTTACCGTAGGCGGAGTAATGTATTTCAACGTCGACTGGACTGCTCTAACGTTCAAGATGAACGCCGACGGGTTTGTGATAAACGGCGACGAGCTTCAGTCGTACCGCGGTACGTCGCAAATAGTAGTAATACCCGAAGAAGTAAAAACGGTCGGCGACGATGCGTTTAACTATACTCAGACCGAAGTTTCGATCATTTCCGTTACGATACCCGATAACATTACCGCTATCGGCGCGCGCGCTTTCCAAAACAATTACACACTGCGTCGCGCGATATTCCTGTCGGAAACGCCTATAAGTATAAATTGGGCAAGCGATAGCGATCCGTTTCGTTGGCCTGCCGGCGGCTTTATAATAGTCGTACCCGAGGGCCGTCAAGACGCATATAAAGCAGCTTGGGGCGACGCTTGCCCGTATCCCATAAAAGGTAGTGTGGAAGTAACAAGACTGCCCGAATTCGAGATAGAAAACGGCGTGCTTGTGCGCTACAACAAGCCCGACGATTCCGCGGACGTTTACGGCATAAAGATACCCGACAATGTTACCGAAATCGCCGACGACGTGTTCCGCGGTTCGAACTATATAAACAGCGTCGATCTTAATAATGTTACCAAAATAGGCGCATATGCTTTTTACGGTTGCACTAATCTTGCTACGGTCGAATTTACAAACGTTACGGAAATAGGCGAGCTTGCTTTTGCCGGATGTATATATCTGTCATCGAGCGGCGTCGAGGGCGTTTTGGAACTTCCGAAGATAGTGACGATAAGCGCGAATGCGTTTAACGGTTGTGAAAGTCTTCGCCGCGTCAAGCTGGGCGAGAACATCGCCGCAATAGGCGATATGGCGTTCTGCGACACCGGTATCACAGAGGTATACATTCCCGACGGCGTAAAAGAGATAGGCTGCGACGCGTTCAGCGGCTGCGGT
>CATKFJ010000059.1 GCA_949747725.1 uncultured bacterium | reverse complement strand
GAAACTCGGGCGTGCCTATGCGATTCTTTTTTATATCGCCGTCCGCACCGTAGTTTTTGCGTATTTTTTCGAGCTGTGCGGCGTAGTCGATCTCTATATCGGACGGTTCGCCGTTTTCGTCCGGACGGCTTGCTGCTATTTGTATATATTCCAGCCAGCGCGTTTTCAGACCGTTGTCGGGACGGCGGTTCAGTATGAAAAAAGTAGGCGCGCCGACAAGACCGATCAAAGCAAGAGGTATTCCCAAAGCCAAAAGGAAAGTATCGTCCTGCTTTACCGAATAGATTATCGCTATTATGCCGAACGCCAAAAATATGCCCGATATCCGCGTCAGCATTGTGAATAAGGCTTTTTTGTCTACTTTCATTTTCTACCTCTCATTAGCGTTATCTTTATTTTACCACCGATCGCCGCATTTTGTCAATGTTGTATTCGAAAAAAATTTTCGACTTTTTCCGCGAAAACGGTTGACAAACCGTTCAAATGAGAATATACTGTCATTGAACATTTGAATATATGTTCAAATAAACGAGGTGTTTTATGGCGAACAACGGAAAACAAGCCAAAGAGTACGAGGACGAGGTGTGTTGCGCGACGGACGGCGAGGAGCTGCATGCGCATGCGGAAACGGTCAAAAAGGTAAAAGCCGAGATGCCCGACGAGGATATGCTTGTGGATATTGCCGAGCTGTTTAAGGTTTTCGGCGATTCGACGCGAACCAAGATCTTGGCGGCGCTTGCCGTATCCGAAATGTGCGTGGCGTGCATTTCCGAAATACTCAATATGAGCGTGTCGGCTGTTTCGCATCAGTTGCGCATACTGCGACAGTCTAAGCTTGTAAGGACGCGGCGAGAGGGTAAGGAGATACATTATGCGCTTGACGACGAGCATATCGGCAGGATTTTCAAGACTGCGCTCGAACACGTGCAAGAACTTTAATAAATAATACGCGTGATTTATTTACGCACGGAGGTATATATGACAAAGACAATAAAAGTAAGCAATCTCGATTGCGCCAACTGCGCGGCTAAGCTCGAGCGCGCGCTCGGCAAGATCGACGGCGTAGGCAGTGCGTCGGTCGGATTTTTGACGCAGAAGATAAC
Organism: uncultured bacterium; assembly: GCA_949747725.1. Lineage (GTDB taxonomy): Bacteria > Bacillota > Clostridia > Christensenellales > Pumilibacteraceae > Anaerocaecibacter. The sequence goes on along the minus strand of CATKFJ010000059.1, from coordinate 1,684 downwards.
GTTGGATATCGACGAAGCGAGGCTTGACGAGATAATGAACGAAGTCAAGCGCGTGTGTAAGAAAGTCGAGCCGGATATGAAGCTGATGTAGTTAGCGGTCGCTGTATCATGAGCAATAGAACTAATCTTATAAGAATAATAGTCGCGGCGGTGCTGTTTGCCGTTGCGCTCACGCTGGAGCTTACTGTCGAGGCGCTTATGCCGTGGTGGGGCTGGCTTATTGTTTTCGCGGCGGTCTATATCGTTATAGGCTACGACGTTGTGTTGCGCGCGTGCCGAAACATTGCGCACGGAAAGGTGTTCGACGAGAATTTCCTTATGCTTGTCGCTACGGTGGGCGCGTTTTGCGTTCTTGAATTCACCGAGGCCGTTGCCGTAATGCTGTTTTACCAGGTGGGCGAATTCTTCCAGAACTATGCGGTGAACAAATCGCGGCGGAGCATTGCCGCGCTTATGGATATTTGTCCGCAAACGGCGTGCGTATTGACCGACGACGGCGAAAAAACGGTTGCGCCCGACGACGTGGAAGTAGGGGCTGTTCTTATAGTGCGCGTGGGCGAGCGTGTGCCTATCGACAGCGAAGTGACGGACGGCGACGGGTATTTGGATTGTTCGGCGCTTACGGGCGAGAGCGTGCCTATAAGAGTAGGCGTGGGCGACGCCGTGCTTTCGGGCGCTATCGTGACGAGCGGAGTACTGCGCGTTAAAACAGTCAAGCCGTACAGCGACAGCACGGTTGCCAAGATACTCGAGCTTGTGGAAAACGCCGCGTCCAAAAAGGCGCGCGCCGAAAACTTTATATCGAGATTTGCGGCGGTGTACACGCCTGCTGTGGTTATTGCCGCGCTTGTGCTTGCGGTTCTGCCGCCGCTTATTATCGGATATAACGTTGCGGCGGTGTGGGTCGATTGGGTGACGCGTGCGCTTACGTTCCTTGTGGTTTCATGCCCGTGCGCGCTTGTTATATCCGTGCCTATGTCGTTTTTCGGCGGTATCGGCGGAGCGAGCAAGCATGGGATACTTATAAAGGGCGGAAACTATCTCGAGCTGCTTAACAATGTCGATACCGTAGTGTTCGATAAAACGGGGACTATAACCAAGGGCAGTTTCGAAGTTACCGATACGTTTTGCGCGGACGGTATAGATAAAAACGAGTTGCTCGGCGTTGCGGCGGTTGCCGAAAACTGTTCGTTGCATCCCATAGCGCGGTCGATTATCGCCGCTGCCGAAGATGCCGGAATAGCGGTGTGTTCCGCCGAAAAAGCGGACGAGATAGCCGGACGCGGCGTTGTGTGCGCTTATGACGGGCATGATATCGTTTGCGGTAACGGAGCGCTTATGAGCGACCGCGCGATCGAGGTTCCCGAGCTTGGGTTTACTCACGGCGGAGCCGTCGTTTATGTCGCGCGTGACGGACGGTTTGTCGGCGCGATAGAAATTGCGGACGAGATAAAAGACGACTCTGTAGCGGCGATAAACGCGCTGAAAAGCGCGGGCGTGCGTACCGTTATGCTTACGGGCGACAATAAGGCTGCGGCGGAGCGCGTTGCCGCTACGGTGGGCGTGGATGAGTGTTATGCGCAGCTTTTGCCGAGCGATAAGGTGGATCGGCTCGAAGAAATATTGGGCGCGGCACAAGGCGCGAGCGGCGGCAAAAGCGGCAAAAAGCAAAGACGGCGCGTTG
>CATKFJ010000058.1 GCA_949747725.1 uncultured bacterium | reverse complement strand
TTGCCCGTAATGCGGTAACCGTCAAAATCGATATTTACGTTTTTATCGGCGGAAACAACTATATCCTCGTCGGCGTTTTTTCCGACCGTAACGGTATCGCCGTCGCTTGCCGCAGCCACGGCGTCGGTTACCGACGCATATCCAACTTTGCCGATAAATGCGGCATTGCCGAGTTCCGTGCCTATAAGTTTATACTCTTTGACTACGCTGTTATCCGATCCCTTTACTGTAGCGGTCATTATAAGCGCGTCGTCTTTATACTCTTCCGTATAGGTCTGTCCCGAGCCGAGTACGTAACGGTAGGAATTTGCCGAAGCCTCGGACAAGCCGTAGCCGTCGCCGTAAGTAACCGCGCCCGATCCTTCGATAAGGAAATAGTGGTTGTTATTTATTTTATTTATATACAATGCGCCGCCCGTTACCGACGCGATGTTCGATCGCGCACGGATGCCTATAGCGCCGCCTTTCGAATGAGCCGAAAACGCGTAAAAAGTACCGCCAGATACTGACTTGATCGTGGCGTTCGCGTCGTACGATATCGCTATCGCGTTGGGCGACGTATTGGCGTTGTTATGGCTTACTACCGCGCTGATAGTGCCGCCGTCTATAGACTCTATCGTTCCCTTATTCCAGATACCGAACGCCCATTGCATAGCGTCGGACTTGCCCGTTATGTCGCCGCCCGAAATCGCGCCGACTTTTCCGTTCGCCTCGATATCTATTCCGAACGCCCTATTATTATCGGCGCTGCCGTTATCCGCGTAAGCGTATACCGTTCCGCCGCTTATGTTATTCACGGCTCCGCTGCTTATATATATGCCTTCGGCATAACCCGAACCGGGATTGTAGGCGTAGATATCGCCGCCGCCCAAGTTATCGAGAATACCGCCTTGGAAATAAAGCCCCACGGCTTTACCGCTGCCCGTAGTCTTTGCCTCGAACGAGCCGCCCGTGATATTCTCGATCGTTCCGCTGTTGCCGCGCAACGCCGCCGCATAGCCCGAGCCGCCGCCATGCTCGGCGTAAATTTCGCCGCCGCTTATGCGCTCGACGGTACCCTGATTGTTTATCGCAACCGCATTGCTCCCAGAATTGGTGTGAGTAATACGCGAGGTTATTTCGCCGCCGCTTATATCGGCGATCGTACCGCCGTTATTGAAAATACCGAATCCCCACTTAGTAGTGGTCGTCACGACGTTTATAACTCCGCCGCGCATTTCGAGCGTTGCTCCGTTACCGTTAAGTATTCCGCGCCCCTCGGTATTATCGCCGTTTACTGTCATGCTTATTTCGCCGCTTTCGAACGTGAGAGTACCGTTATTTTCGACAGCGGCTTGAGATCCGCTTTCCGCCGTGGAATAAACTATCGCGCCGTTATCTGCGCTGCTTTTTAGCTTGAGCGCGCCGTTATTTACCAACCGCCCGTTAAGCGTATGCCCGGCAAGATCGACGGTGATGTCCTTATCCGCGGCGACGGTTACGGCACCCGAGTATTCCCTGTCGAGCGTTACCGTATCTCCGACGGCTGCGCCGTCGATCAACGACTGAAGCGCGTCGATATCTTCCGCAACGGCTTTGCGTATAGGCATACCGCCGAAAATAAATCCCACACACATCAACGCCGCGATCAATGCCGCGAGTATTCTGTTATTGAACTTTTCGATCGTAGTTATTTTTCTCATGACGGTCGCTCCTTATATAACAAACCAATTCTTCTGATATGCCGGATCGCCGAGCGGTTTGCCCTCATACATTATGGACGAACCGAGCTTGCCCGAAGTATACGCGACGAGAAGCGCTCGAAGTTCCGTATCTTGATAGATGCCGTTACCGAGTTCTATATACTCGACTGTTATTTCCATGTCCCAATAACCGTCGTGTTGAGTGAATACGGGAGCGTGTACGGCTTCCGTACCGTTATGATACCTGTTTTCTTCGTTATCGAAAAAGCCGACGTTGCCCGTTTGCGTATACATCGCATTCTTAAATACGGTAAAACTCACGTCGCTGCGGCTTATCTGCCAAGCGTTACTGTCCGCAACGTCGCCGTTATGCACGACAAGCCTGATATAATCGTCGTTGCCGAACGTCTTGAATCCGCGCATGGATATCTTGAGCGACGCAACTCCGCGCTCGACTTTTGCGTAAACGTCTGCGGCGCCTACGGCGAAACGCATGTCATATCCCTCCGTAAGCGATTGATCCGCGGCGCCGTCGTAAATTACGAAATACGAACTTTGCGCCGCCGGATCGCCCTGCGACGCCCCGTCCACCAACATACCGTTCAAATAACTTTTGCCGTCGTAGATCAATCCGTTTGCAGAACCGTTATCGGCAAACTCCATTGCGAAAAGCGACACCTTCCCTTTGTCGGAATACTCGGGGATCTCATCGTATTTTACGGTTAGTTCGAGCGTAAAATATCCGTCGTGTTCTGTATATACGGGCGCATTTTCGAGTGCGCTTTCGCCGCTGCCGAAATTGGAATATCCGCCGTCGGTAGTCCAGAACTTAGTAAGCCCTGTGCGATACATCGCTTTTTGCTTGTTCGCAAGCACCGTAAGATCGCTCGCCTGAATATTCCAGCCCGTGCCGTTCGTCGCCGAAGTATGGAATATGAGTTTTACGTACTCCGTATCGGTAAACGTGCCGAAGCCTATCATAGATATTTTTAAACCGTCGGCGACTGCGTCCGCTTTTAAATACATATCGTCGGCGACTGCGCTCTGATTATTCAGCTCGGGAACGGAAAATTGCATCCTGTATCCTTCCGTAAGCGCGGCTTTATCCACGGCAGTCGTCGGTTCCCCGTTGATATCCGATGTAAATACTTTGTTGTTTCGGTCTATCCTTATATAAGTTTCGGGATACATCGGCTCTACGGTGTCGCCGCCGTCGAGAACGAGCATTTCCGACCGCGCGCCGTCCGTATCCGAATACAACGCCATAGAAAGTCCTACGGTATCCGTTTTCGTTCCGCCTATAACGGAATAAGGCACGCGAAGAGTGACGGAAGTCTTGCCGCCGTCCGTATCTATATTGCCGATAACCGATTTCGCAGACACGGCGCGCGTGCCGTAGTTGCGCGCACCCACAGCGCCGTCGCTCTGTATCCAAACCATGGTAACGTTATCATCGCGCACGGACGATACCGCTCCGACGGAAATACATATTTCGAGTTTGCTGTTTCTACCCGAGGAC
>CATKFJ010000057.1 GCA_949747725.1 uncultured bacterium | reverse complement strand
GTGTTCGCCTATGGTCTTAACGCTGTCAGGCAATTGCACGCCCGTAACGCCCGTTATGCTTTGGAACGCATACGCGCCGATCTCGGTAATTCCGTCGGCAACCGATATATTGCCCTTTTCGCCGCAATACACAAGCACGAAGTCTTCGGTATCGTTTGAATTAACCACTCGCTTTGTGATCGTTATACCGTCGGTTACAGTCAATACATCGTTGTTTTTATTTACGGTAAACGTCAAGTCGCTTGCGCAGTTAAGGAATGCGCCCGAAGCTATCGTTTCTACCATATTCAAATATACGCTGCTCAAATCAGTACAACCGTTGAACATGCTTTTTGCTATATACTTGATGTTTTCGGGGATAGATATAGATGTGAGCGACGTGCAATTTTTAAATACGCCCATAACAGACGTCCCTTCGATCGCGGCGTTTTCCGCGCCCAACACGCGCAGAGTCGACGGCAGACTTATCGCGCTCAATGCGGAGCACCCCTCAAACGCTCGTTCGTTTATCACTTGCAGCTCCGAATTCTCGCCGAATATGACTGTTTCCAACGCCGTACAACCCAAGAAAGACTGTTTGCCTATCTCCGCTATTTTATCGCCGATTTTTACGGTCTCAAGATTGGCATGATTCCTAAACTGTCCCGTGTAGGATTCTCCGACGCCGATCTCTGCGTTAATTTCCAAATATTTGAGTATCGAATTTTGTTTTGCTTTGGCGGAATTCATATCTAAAATATAGTCGCCCATAGACGTTACGGTGTTGGGTATTATAAACTCGGTAAATCCGTAGCAATTGTAAAACGCCGACTGACCGATATGCTTGACTTTACGCAGATCGACAGACTTCATTACAGAGCCGTAGAACGCATAAGGACCTATTTCGGTCACGTTTTTGATATCTATATCGCCGAGCGACGTACATCCGGGGAAAGCATATTTCCCTATTTTGCATACGCCCGAAAAGTCTACGTTTACAAGTTTATTGCACCCATAGAAAATACCCGTTTTGTCGGTACCGCAATCTTCGAACACAGTAACGGCGCCGTCTATCGGCTTTTCGCCGTCATAGACATATCCGAACACCGCTTCGGTCAGATTGGAACATCCGTTAAACGCGCTGCTCCCCACCAAAGTCACCGTATCGGGAATATATACTTTCTCTACCGAAGTATTGTCCTTAAGCGCTCCCGACGCGATCTCGGTAGTTCCTTTATCCACATACAGCGTGCCGCCGCCGTAGTAAGCGATCAACACCTTGGAAACTACATCGTTGTTTGCGTCGTACTCCACGGAATACAGCGAGCCGTCCGGTCTTGCAAGCACGGAACTGCCTATGATCTCGAACATCACGTTATCCGCGCCGATAAACGCGCCCGTTTTGATGACCTCCAAAGAACCCAGAGTTACTTTCTTAAGCGACTGACAGTTATTGAAAGCGTTAAAACCGATGGTCTTTACATCGGGGATGTACATGCTTTCGAGCTTTGTGCAGCCGTCGAATGCGTTTTGACAAATTACCTCTACGCTTGCCGGCAACGTTACGGAAGTAAGCGCCGTACAACCTTTAAACGTATTCTTGCCCACGGCGGTAATGCCGTCTACCGCGGCGCCCGACTGCCTGCCGTTTATGATCACCGTTTTAAGACTCGTACAACCTGCAAACACCGAATAGTCCGTAGCTGTAGTAGACACCAAATTGTCTTTTACACCCGAATCCGCGTCAACTTCGGTATTTTCCTTTTCGGGCGCGACGCCGAGCTGTTTCAAAGTAGCCGGAAGTTCTATCGCCGTAAGCCCCTTACAGTTATAGAAAGCTTTTTTGCCTATATATTTCAATGCCGACGTTTTTCCGAACGACACCGTTGCCAAAACGGAACATCCGCTGAACGCCGTATCGCCTATGGATACGATCGAGTTCGGGATCTCTATCGCACCGAGCTTCGCGCAACCGCTGAACGTATTTTTGGCGATGACAGTCAAATATTGTATACCGTCGCCGAACGTCACGCTTGCAAGCGACGTGCAATTTTGGAAAGTGGCGGCGTCGGTCGAGGCGTAAAAAGCGTCGGCGTCGTCGCCGAGCGTAAGCACCGTGCTCGGAATATAAACGGTTGTAAGCGCCTTGCACCCATAGAACGCCTTTTTGCCTATTTTCTTTACGATGCTGTCTTGAGAGAATATGGAACTGTCGATATTCTGACCGAGAAGAGCGCAAGCATTGAAGGCTTGCTTGCCTATATATTCAACACCGTTCGGCAGCCCGAAGACCTCTTCGTAAGCCGTCTGACCGTCCGACGTAGCCACAGATCGTTTGACTCCGACAAACTTGAGTTTAGTACAACCGTCAAATGCCTGATCGCCTACTTTATTCAGTCTTGTGCCTTGAGGGAACAGGACTTTTTCCAAGTACGTGCATTTCAAGAAAGTCGCCGCGGCGATTTCGGTATATTGGTTGACGACGTCCACATTGGTAAATTCCACAGTCTGAACGGAGCAGCTTTCAAAAGCATTGTTGCCTATACTGTTTACGCCCGACGGGATAACGATATTTTTTATCTTAGCGCTTTTAAACGCCGTAGCGCCTATCGTTTGCAACTGCGAATTCGCCGCAAACGTCAGTACGAACGTCGGGTTAGACGCCGTTCCCGATCCCGCCGAATAGAAGGCATTATCGCCTATAGCCGTAACGCTCGACGGTATAGTCAAACTCGACAGCTTGACGCTTGTGAAAGCGCTTTTGCCGATCGAGGTGATACAGTCGGGCAACTCTATTGTCGTCAATTTTGTGTTAGTGCAACCGCTGAATGCGGAATCGGGAATGGCGGCATAGCCGTAGCCCTGTTCGAAACTTACGGAAGCAAGCGACGTGCATTTAGCGAACGCACTGCTGCCCATTTCGTTTAAACGCGCAGGCAGTTTAACGCTCGTTACCGTTGAGCTCTCGAACGCGCTGTTTCCGATTTTGAGCGGAACGGTAACGCCGCCTTCAGGAGTAGGCGCAAACGTCAACGCCTTTATCTTAGTCGCCTTAAACGCGTTATCGGATATTTCGTACACGTCGGACGCGACTTCGTAAGTATCGTTGAAAAGCGTGCCCGGAAAAACGTACACAAGCCGTTTGGCGTCCGTTTCTATTTCGCCGTCGGCTGTTTTTACCTTTATCCTGTCTATTTCATACAGGATCTTTCCGCCGGCTTGAACGCCGTCGCTTTCTATGGAAATAAGGTTGTTGTTCTCCGGCACGGTAAGCGTAGCAAGCTTAGTCACGCCGCTTATTGTTTTCAAAAGCGCCGCGGCGTTCATTTTATCGGAAACGGCGATCGATACCAAGCTCGCGCAAGCATCGAAGGGCAAGTCTCCGACCGCCGTAACGCCCGAAGGCAATACTATGCCCGTTATAAGCGTATTCTTAAAAGCGTAATTCCCTATGGTTTCGAGTTTGCAACCGTCCTCGAAAGTTATCGATTTCAGTTGGTTGTTACTTTTTGTTCCTGCCAACGCGTAATTGCCGATAGACGTCAACCGTTTGGGGAACGCTATCGATTCGAGCGCAGAGCAGCCGTAAAATATCTGCGTTTCGCCCGTACCCGTGAAGTCGTTCAGCTTGAACTCGGGGAGCGGCGCTTCTTCTCCTACCGAAGGCGTATACGTAAGCTTATCACCGTCCTCGAAAACGACCGACGTTATTCCCGTGCAGTATGCAAATGCCGCGTTGCGGAACGTCGTCGCAAACTTGGATACTTGCACCTGTCCTTTTCTCGCTTTCGGGCAATACACAAGCAACGAAAGATCGGCGGTATAAAGTATGCCGTCGAAAGACGCAAACTCTTTTCCGCCTTCGGCAACGGTTATCGTTTCGAGCGCGGTAGATACATCATAAGCAGAGTAGTAATTCGGCTTATGGAATATTTCCATCGTATCGGGATATTTGGCGCTCGTCATTGCAAACACGTCATAGTACCCGAGTCCGCTAAACGCCGCCGACCGCGACGGAAGCTCGAGCGCGGTAAGGCTCAACGTGCCGTACAGCGCCGAACCTGCGATCGATATTTCTTTATCTCCGCCGTGCGTGAAAGTCACGGTTTCGAGCGCGCCGCAACCGCTGAACGCAGAGTATCCTATCCCGTATTGCTTTTCGCCGTTTTCGTCGATATAGTTTCCTACCGTAGTCGGAATAACTACTCTCATCAACGACGACGCATTCCTAAACGCTTCTTTAGGAATATACTGCAGTCTCTCGGGCAATTCCACGCTTTCCAACGACGAAACGTATTCGAATATATTGTTTCCGAAAATCAGGTCTTGTTTATTTTCGCTTGCGGCAAACTCTATTGATTCGAAACCGCAACGCGCGAACGCATTTTTGCCTATATAAGTGACGGTACTCGGAATATTTATGCTTAAAAGTTTTGCGTTTGCATAGAATGCGTTGTCGCCGATAGTGCGCAACCCTTCGTTGAGCGTTATTTTATTGAGCGACGAATTTTTGGTATAATCGTAAGCAAACGCTTTATTGCCCAACGCGACCGTCCTGT
>CATKFJ010000056.1 GCA_949747725.1 uncultured bacterium | reverse complement strand
CATCTGCGCAGCGCCCGTGATCATGTTTTTAACATAGTCGGCGTGCCCGGGGCAGTCAACGTGCGCATAGTGACGGTTTTCCGTCTGATACTCGACGTGCGAAGTGTTAATGGTGATTCCGCGCGCCTTCTCTTCCGGCGCTTTATCGATCTGGTCATAGCGCATCTGCTCCGCCAAACCTTTAGCCGCAAGAACCATGGTGATCGCCGCGGTCAAAGTGGTCTTACCGTGGTCAACGTGACCGATGGTACCGATATTGACGTGCGGTTTGCTTCTGTCAAATTTTGCCTTTGCCATTTTTAAATATCCTCCAAGAGAATCGTTTTTATTTTTTATTTAATTTATTTTAGCATATTCTTTAGAAAATCACAACCGTTTTGACGTGGATTTCAAAAAGAATTTAGCGCGCCCATAATGCGAAGCTCGCTATATAGAAATTGTGATGACTTACCGAATATATACCGACGTATTTCAAACATAGGCCGTGCAATTTTTTCGCAGTCGCGCCGCAGACGGACAACAGTCGTCGAGACGCCGACGGGAGTGTAGAAAGACCTACATGACCGAGGCGTCAAGGCGAACGTAGTCCGTATTCGGCGATGAATGCGGAAAAATTATGCTTGAGCTTTGGCGCGCTCGCCTATTACCTTTTCCGCTATATTGCGCGGTACTTCGGCATAGTGATCGAACTGCATAGTGTAGTTTCCGCGACCCTGAGTGCGCGAACGAAGGTCGGTCCCGTAACCGAACATCTCGGAAAGCGGTATCTCCGCATGGATGATCTGGCTGCCGTTTACAAGGTCTGTACCGAAGATCGTGCCGCGGCGCGAACTTACGTTACCCATAACGTCGCCGAGATACTCATCGGGCAAAGTTACGTCCACCTTCATTATAGGCTCGAGCAAGTACGCGTCGCCTTTTTTCATACCGTCCTTGAACGCCATAGAACCGGCAATCTTGAACGCCATTTCGGACGAGTCGACCTCGTGGTAGCTTCCGTCATAGAGCGTCACTTTAAAGTCCACGCATTCGTAACCGGCAAGGATACCGCTCATGCGCGCTTCCTGAATACCGTTATCGACTGCCGGGATATATTCCTTAGGAACAGATCCGCCGACCGTCTTGTCTTCGAACACGTAGCCTTGCCCCTGTTCGAGCGGCTCCATAATGACTTTACAGTGACCGTACTGACCTTTACCGCCGGACTGACGCTTATACATCTCGTTGACGTCAGCGGACTTGCGGATGGTTTCCT
>CATKFJ010000055.1 GCA_949747725.1 uncultured bacterium | reverse complement strand
ACTTTCTTCCGTGACACTTCCGAGCAATCTTACAACGATACCGCAGTACGCTTTTTCCGGTTGCGAAAACCTTTCGACGATTTGCGCAAACGCTTTTTACAATTGTACAAATCTCGGTAAAGATACTGTCAACGAGAACGGAGATACTGTATCGCATCCTCTTATTTTCCCTGCGTCGCTCGAAAAATTCGGCGGTGCTTCGCTTACAAGTACGGTTTCAGTTACCACCAATCCGGCAATTTTGACGGGCTGTAAAAACTTGAAGTATGTTGAGTTTGAAAGTAGTCCGTCGATCGAATTTATTTCAAAAGAAACGTTTAACGGGTTGACGGGATTGGTTAGCGCAGTTCTTCCGAGCAAACTCAAAACTATAGGCGAGAGCGCGTTTAAAGGCTGCACGAAGCTTGAGACAGTCACCATGCCCGATACTTTAACTACTATAAGTAAAACGGAGTTTAGCGGTTGCTCGGCGTTGACCGAGATCAAGCTCCATAACGATCAAGCGCAAACCGATAACGGCGGCGACGTTCGGACGGAAGAACAGCCTGCGACAGCGCATAAAAACAAACTTCCCACAAGCGTTAATACTATCGGCGACAACGCGTTTGACGGATGTAAAATGATGCCAAATATAACGATACAAAGCGACGCTACTTTGGGTAAGTATGTGTTTAGAAATTGTACGCAACTTTCTTCCGTGACACTTCCGAGCAATCTTACAACGATACCGCAGTACGCTTTTTCCGGTTGCGAAAACCTTTCGACGATCGATCTTCCTACAAGCGTTACAGTTATCGACGCAAGCGCCTTTGCAAGCAGCGGATTAACGACAATACAATTAAAAGGCATTACTAATATAGGTGCAAGAGCGTTCAGCGCAAGCAAGCTCCAAAGCATAGACCTGTCAACGGTAACGGAAATAGGCGCTAACGCTTTCCAAAACTGCGAACAATTGGGTAAAACTAAATTCCCGTCGCGCAACAATTATATTAAAATAGGCAACTACGCTTTCGACGGTTGCACAAATCTTACCGTGGACGATTATGAAACCAAGGAAGATGGTTCGGGCGTAACTATTCCCACGGTCTATATACTCGATACCGTCGGCGCATTTGCGTTCCGTAACTGCGACGCATTGACCGAACTTGCCGTCGACGTATCCAAATCGGCGTCAAGCGTAACGTCTAAAATATTGAATTCGGCATTCGAGAGTTGCGACAAACTCGAAACGGTTAAGATTTACGGCGTAGACTATATTGTAGCCAAAGCGTTTAAGGACTGTGCCGGTCTTTCGTCCGTAACGTTGCCCGACGGACTGTCGTGCTTGGGCGGAAAAACGGGCTTTGTGACCGTTAACGTTACCGGCGATGAGAATAAAACGGCGTCTGAGGGTGCGGTGTTCAAAAACTGCGGAAGTTTGACGTCAGTATCTTTGCCCGAAGGCGTGACCGAATTGTACGACAATACATTCGACGGATGTACGCAATTAAGCTCGGTAAAATTCTATACTATGAGTTCGATCTCGGGCAGTGCGTTTAACGGGTGCGGAGATATACAATTCGAAATCATCGACAACGTCGAGGAAAGCGACAGAGAAATTTACAATGGCGGCTATTACGAGGGAACGAAATTCCTCATGTATTTGGGCAATAAGACAGAAATAACCGCTAATGTATTCCGCGAGGGAACTACGGAGATATGCGAAAATGCGTTCGCCGGAAAAGCGATAACGTCGCTCGCTTTGCCTGATTCGGTAACGACCATAGGCGCAACCGCTTTCAAGGGTTGCACGGCGCTCGGCTCCGTAGATCTGAATAAAGTTGCGACTATAAAAGACGGTGCGTTCAACGGCTGTACGGCTTTGGTAAGTCTTACATTGCCGAATACCGTTTCGACTTTGGGCGTGGGCGCGTTCGAGGGTTGTACGGGACTGAAGACCGTTGCTCTGCCCGATGCGCTAACGACTTTGAGCGCGAGCGTATTTAAGGGCTGCACATCGCTCGACAGCATCAACTTGGATAAGGTGACTTCGATAGGCGCAAATGCGTTTGAAAACGATACGGCGCTCAAAAACGTTACGTTTAACGACGCCGCTAATATAGGCGCAAGCGCGTTTAAAAAGAGCGGTTTGACGTCTATTGAGCTTAAAAGCGGCATGAAGCTCGGCAAAAGCGCGTTTGATGGATCGGCGCTCAGCGGAACGTTGACGATACCTGAGGGCATTACGATCAATGCAACTGCGGTATTTGCTGCTTGTAAAATAACGAATGTCGTGATCAGATCCAATGTGATCAATACAGGGTCATCTGCAAGCGGACTGTTTTATAACTGTACGGAGTTGCTGACGGCAAGTATAGAAGGCAATGTTACTACGATCGGAAATTACATCTTCAACGGTTGCGGCAAATTAACTACAGTGGCTATATCCGCGCCGTTAACGGTTATGGGCGATGGTGTGTTCTATAATTGTAAAAAGCTTATAAAAGTAGGCGCGCCCGATAAAGACGGCAACGTTGCCGACGGAGCGGTTCTGCCCAACGGTATAAAAACTATAACAAAATATATGTTTCAAAATTGTTCCGCGCTCACCGATATAGTAATATCCGATAATATTACGGAAATTAAGAATAATGCGTTTTACGGTTGCTTTGCTGTAAGCAGTATATTCATTCCGCGTTCTGTCGCAAAAATGGATACATATGTATTCAATAATTGGAAGACACCGCAAACGATCTATGTCGAGCGCGCACAAAACGAGATCACATTAAATGCCAACAATTGGAATTCTACTTGGACGGGTTCGACGTCGATGTTCACTGCGAATGTAGTTTACGGCTACGCTTACGACGGTGCGCTTAAAAAGATAGCGGTAGCGGAAAACGACGCGGTAACGGAAGTTTATGCGGCTTACAAAAACAATGCGCCCGATAAGATATATTATGTGACGATAGACGGAGTAAGAACAGTGCCCACTCTTTGCGTAAAGCGGGAAGACGGTTCGTTCGTCGTTACGGTAGGCGAAAGAAAGTTTAATGTGACGATAACCGATACCGAGTCGAACGGATCCGTTACAATCGTCGCGACGGTAACATCCGTTGCCGCCGAACAAACGACTAACGAATAAATATCTATATTAAAGCAAGAAAAAATCCGTAGCATAGTGTTACGGATTTTTCTGTTCGCCAAAAGGCGATGGGTCAAACGTAAAGTTTACTTCAGGCGTATTAAAGTAATTGCTTTACAATATTATGATGTGCGCCGTCGGGGTATTTTATGCAAAAATAATTCGGGACTTAAGTTAATTCGGAATGCGGCATTAAAGGTAATTACCCGGTACAAAACATAACCAATAATCAATGCACACACGGGATTAAAAGTTTTCATGGCTACTTTTTTTACAAAAGAAGCAGAAGCTTGACAGACAAAGATTTATGTAGTAAACTGTATCCATTAACAGTTTGGAGCTAAAATGAAAATCGGAGTTGTAGGATTGCCGAACGTCGGCAAGAGTACGTTATTCAATGCGATAACCGAGGCAGGCGCGGAGTGCGCAAACTATCCGTTCTGTACGATCGAACCGAATGTCGGCGTAGTTGCCGTTCCCGACGATCGTCTTGCCATTCTCGAAAAAATGTATAACAGCAAGCGCGTTGTGCCGGCGGTCATCGAGTTTGTAGACATTGCCGGTCTTGTAAAAGGCGAGTCGCACGGCGAGGGCTTGGGCAACAAGTTCCTTTCGCACATACGCGAATGCGACGCAATAATCGAGGTTGTGCGCTGTTTCGACGACGAGAATATAATAAACGTGTCGGACACGGTCGATCCCGTTCGTGACGCGGACACTATTAACACCGAGCTTATGCTTGCCGATCTGGAATCTATAGAAAAACGCCGCGCGCGGTTTGAAAAGACGGTCAAGAGCGGCGATAAGAAAGCCGCCGAAGCATTGGAGCTTTTATCGCGCATGACCGATTGTATCAACTCGGGCAAGTCGTTGAGGTCGCTCGGTCTTGACGCCGAAACGCTTGCGACGGTGGACGGACAGTTCCTGTTGTCGGTCAAGCCCATAATATATTGCGCAAATATTTCCGAGAACGATATAGGTATCGGTTCGAATAAATACGTGGACGCAGTGCGCGAATACGCTAAGGCGGACGGTGCGGCGGTTATCGATATTTGCGCCAAGGTCGAGAACGAAATTTCGCAGTTGCCCAAAGCCGAACGCGCCGAATATTTGGACGCGCTCGGACTGATAAAATCCGGGCTTGAACGCATAATTACTTCCGGCTACGATCTTTTGGGGCTTATGAGCTATCTGACGGCAGGCGAAAAAGAAGTTCGCGCCTGGACGATAGAAAAGGGTACCACCGCGCCTAAGGCTGCCGGCAAGATACATTCCGATTTCGAACGCGGTTTTATTCGAGCGGAGATCGGGTCGTACGACGGCCTTATTTCGTGCGGTTCGCTTGTCGCCGCAAAAGCCGCCGGAAAACTGCGCAGCGAGGGTAAGGATTACGTCATGCGCGACGGCGACGTGGTCGAGTTTAAGTTTAACGTATAATAAAAGGACGGCATTGACCGTCCTTTTATATTGTAATTTTCGGGTTAAAGCGTAAAGTT
>CATKFJ010000054.1 GCA_949747725.1 uncultured bacterium | reverse complement strand
CTTTTGGAACTTGCCGTCGCGTTTGTGGACTACCAACTGCGCGTGCAGGCGGCGCGCAAGGTCTTTCGCTATTACAAGAGCTTCTTGCTTTGTCGCAAAACGTCTGTATGCGCGCGTGGTGTCTGAGCGGTAGATGACCCAGTTCATTTTGATACGGTCGTATTTAAGCGTTACTTTTACGTCCGAAGTTTCGTCGCCGTACTCGTTGTCATATTCCTCTTCGTCGTCCTCGTCCGCGTACTCCTCTATGGAAGAAAGAACGGGCTCTTGCTTTTTGGCGCGCGTCGGGCGTTCTTGAGTTTGAGTCTGAGCCGCAGTCGCCGCCGTTATCTGATTGCGGAGCGACGCGTTTTCCATGCGCATGGCGTTAATCTCGTCGCGCAATTCTTTGTTGGTCTGATTGAGTTCGGCTACCGTATCGTTTAGCTCGGAATTGTTTTCTCCGCGGTTGCCGTCGGCTTTTTCGAGTTCGGCGGTGAGTTCGGCTATGCGGTCGTCTTTTTGCGCGTTGGCTGCGTTCAGGTCGTTTATCGTGCGGCCGTATTTTTCTTCGTAAGCGCGAGCGATGTCGTCGTTCTGCGCGTCAGGGTCGGCGCTTTGGTTGGCGAGCATCGTTTGTTGCTTGGTTATAACTTCTTCCTGATATTTGATTTTCTTTTTTCTCGAATGACCGACTGCGGCGGCGATTATAACGGTCAAGATAAAGATGAGCGCCAGAGCCGCCGTTATCAAGAACAGCAAAGCCGCGTAATCCATTACCCAATCCCATCCCAATGTTTCGTAAACCAGCTTATTTATGGCGTCCATTTAAATCCTATTTCCTCCGAAAATTATATTTTCATCATTATAACAGTTTATCGTATGATTGTCAATAATTTTGGTATTTATTTTGGCGCACCGTGCGTTCGTATGCGCCTTTGCTTGACAAATTCGCGCAAAATGTTTATCATAGTACGGATATATTTAGAGTTTAGACAGCTACGGAGGACAAAACGTATGCAGAGAATAATATCTTCGGAAAGCGTGACCGAGGGGCATCCCGATAAAGTATGCGACTATATTGCGGACGCTATACTCGACGCGGCGCTCGAAAAGGACGGTAACAGCCGTATTGCCTGCGAAGTGTGTTGCGCTACGGGGCTTGCAGTGGTGCTCGGCGAGTTCGATACGCAAACCGATTTTATAGACGTGCAAAAGATAGCGCGTTCTACTATTGCGGAGGTGGGGTACACTCATCCCGAACTCGGATTCGACGCGAACACATGCGCCGTACTCAACTGCATCAACGGGCAGTCGCCCGATATTGCGCAAGGCGTAACGGCGTCGCTCGAAAACCGTATAGGCAAGTCGTCCGACAGATACGACAGCGTGGGCGCGGGAGATCAGGGCATGATGTTCGGGTATGCGTGTTCGGAAAGCGATGACCTTATGCCCATGCCCATAACGCTCGCGCACGCGCTTACAAAGCAGCTTGCGCATGTGCGCAAGAGTAACGAGCTTGATTTTCTCCGTCCCGACGGCAAGGCGATGGTTTCGCTCGCGTACGAAAACGGCGTGCCTGTCGGCGTAAAAACGATTGTCGTTTCCGCGCAACATTCTCCCGACGTTTCCGATAAGCGTTTGAAAGAGGGGATCACGGAATGCGTCGTTAAGCGCGCAGTGCCGGCGAAATTATTGAACGGCGCGGAAATACTTATAAATCCTACCGGCAGGTTTGTTATAGGCGGTCCCGCCGGCGATACCGGCGGTACCGGACGCAAGATAATAGTCGATACTTACGGCGGCGCGATAGCGCACGGCGGCGGCGCGTTTTCGGGTAAGGACGCGTCCAAGGTCGATCGTTCTGCGTCGTATTACGCGCGGTACGTATGTAAAAATCTCGTTGCCGCGGGATTTGCAAAAAAGGCGCTTTTGCAGGTAGGCTATGCCATAGGCAAGGCGCGACCCGTATCGCTGTTTGTAGATACTTTCGGCACGGGCGACGATGTAAAGACGCTTGCCGCCGTGAATAAAGTTTTCGATTTTCGTCCGGCTGCCATAGCGGACAAGCTCGGGCTTAAAAAGCCTATTTATAAACTGACTACCAATTACGGACACTTCGGCAAGCCCGAATTGCCGTGGGAGCAGCTCGACGCGGTGGAACAACTGAAAGCGGTACTGTGATTTGGAAAAGCTGACGGGGTCTGTTGAAGATATTCGGTTTCGCAACGACGAAAACGGATATACGGTGCTTGTTCTCGACAGTGACGGCGATCCCGTCACCGTTACGGGCATGTTGCCGCCTGTCACGCCGGGTGACTGTTTGGAACTCGAGGGCGAGTTTATGATCCACCCCAAATTCGGCGCGCAGTTTAAAGCGGCGCGCGCGTCCGTCGCTCAACCGCATACGGTTTACGGTATTGTAAAATTTTTGGGTTCGGGACTTATCAAGGGCGTCGGCGAAAAAACGGCGGCGCGCATTGTGGATAGGTTCGGAACGGACGCTATAGACGTTATAGAAAATACGCCCGAACGGCTTGCCGAGATACGCGGCATCAACGCGAATAAGGCAAAGTCGATAGCGGAGGATTTTAAGGCGCTCAAAAATCAGCGCGAAGCGATAATGTTTCTCGCGAGCTACGGCGTTTCGGTCAATCTTGCGCTCAAGCTGTATTCGGTGTACGGCGCGGCGACCGCGGATACCGTAAGGACTAATCCGTATATACTCGTAGAAGACGTTAACGGCGTAGGTTTTATAACTGCGGACAAGATAGCGCAGTCCATAGGCATAGATCCGCTCAGTCTTTTTCGTATGCGCGCAGGCATATTATATTCGCTTAAAAGCGCGTGCGAGAAGGAAGGCAATACTTACATGCCGCGCGAAAAACTTATGGACGAGGCGCGAAAGACGTTACAGACGTACGACGAAGGGCTGCTCGAAAAAGCGCTCGACGATCTGCTTGTCGCGCGCAAGATAGTTATACCGTTCGACGGCGCGGTCATGGGCGAGGCTTACTATCGCACCGAGCATGCCGCGGCTGTAAGAATGGTAAAGCGCGTGGACGGCGCAGGCATTGTTCCCGTGGATATTTCGGGCGTTATCGACAGGTTTGAAAAGACGTACGATCTGACTTTGCACGACGCTCAGCGCGAAGCCGTTATAAACGCCGTGACAAGCGGCGCGTCCGTCATTACCGGCGGACCGGGAACGGGCAAGACGACTATTATTAACTGTATTTTGTTTGTACTCGATTATCTGTCGATGTCGGCTACGCTGCTCGCGCCTACGGGGCGCGCGGCAAAGCGCATAACAGAGGGGTGCGGAAGGGAAGCGTCCACCATTCACCGCGCGCTTATGTCTGTCGAAGACGGCGCCAAGTTTACTACGTCCGCGGTAATAGTGGACGAGTTTTCGATGGTAGATATTTTTCTGTTTAAAATGTTGCTCGATAAAATGAGCGACGCGACGAAGTTGATAGTAGTCGGAGATTCCGATCAGCTTCCGTCGGTAGGCGCCGGCAATGTTTTGCGCGATCTTATAAACAGCGGACTTGTGCCTGTGACGCGGTTGAGCTTTATTTACCGTCAGTCGCAAACGGGCAGGATCGCATTCAACGCGCATGAGATAAACGCCGGGCGCATGCCCGATCTTGCGGCGCGCGACGGCGATTTCTTTTTCTTTCCCATGCGTTCGCCGCAAAGTACCGCGGACATGACGGTGGAGCTTGCGACGTCGCGCATAACGTCGCGATTCGGTATAGAACCGAGCCGCATACAAGTGATAGCCGCGCTCAAAAACGGAGTGAGCGGCGTGAACAGTTTGAATACGCGATTGCAAGCCGCGCTCAACGGCGCAAGCAAAAAACGCGTGGATATGGGTGATTATGCTATTGCCGAGGGCGACCGCGTAATGCATACCGTAAATAATTACGATATAGAATGGACGCGCGGCGGCATTACGGGCAACGGCGTATTCAACGGCGATATAG
>CATKFJ010000053.1 GCA_949747725.1 uncultured bacterium | reverse complement strand
CTTGCGGACGGGCGTCCGCTTATTCTCGGCGGCATAAAGATAGATCATCCGCGCGGTCTTGTCGGACATTCCGATGCGGACGTGCTCGTGCATGCGATCATGGACGCTTTGTTATCCGCTGCGGGACTGCCCGACATAGGCGTACTGTTCCCCGATACAGACGACAAATATTCCGGGATATCGTCCATGTTGTTGCTCGAACAGGTCGTTTCTGCCGTTCGGGATCGCAATTTTATTATAGAAAACGTATCGGCGGTAGTCGCAGCGCAGCGCCCCAAACTCGCGTCCGTAATTAAGGATATTCGAGCTAACCTGTCACGGGCGCTACGTATAGACATATCTCGCGTAAACGTTTCGGCAACAACGACAGAACAGCTCGGTATTATAGGCAACGGCGACGCGATCGCATCCGACGCGTCATGTTTACTTTCGGAGATACGGCAATGAACGGCAAAAACGCAAAAAAGAAGTTTCGGATGCGTCCGATGATAATCGTTCTGTTGGGATTTTTGGTCGTAATGTTTGTCGGCGCGTTTTTACTTGCTCTGCCCGTATCCAATACCGACGGACGTTGGATGAAATTTACTCATTCGGTATTCTGGGCAATGAACGGCGTATGCGGCACGGGACTTGTTGTAACGCCTACGGCTCTTACATTTACCATATTCGGTCAAGTGGTACTGTTTCTGCTGATACAATTCGGCGGACTGGGCTTTATGACGATAGCCACGTTTCTTTTCATTATTATAAGAAAACGCATAACGCTTAAAGACAGGATCGCTATTCAAGAAGCGCTCGGGCAGGACCAAATGAAGGGCGTTGTTCGACTTGTACGCAACATTATAATCATGACGCTCATTATCGAAACAGCCGGAGCGCTGATGCTTACTCCGTTCTTTTGCGTAAGAAACGGCGCTATCGGCGTTTGGCAGGCGATCTTCACATCGGTATCCGCTTTCTGAAATGCCGGTTTCGATATCCTCGGTACCGAACAGAATCCGTACGGATCGCTGATAGACTACAACGGCAATGTCGGCATAATACTTATCGTTGCGCTTATAGCAATACTCGGTTCTTTCGGCTTCCCCGTTATCAACGACGTGCTTAAATGCAAATTCCGTTACAAACGTTACCGTTTTCATACAAAAGCCGTGCTTATAGTTTCCTTATCTATAATGACTTTCGGTACGTTTTTCTTTCTCGCGTCTGAATTCAACTCGCAAGCTACGGCGAGCATGAACGGAGGCGAGAAGTTTTTAAACAGTATGTTTCAATCCGTAACGGCAAGTACCACTGCCGGATATTCGTCGCTCGACCAGACAAAGCTATCCGCATCGGGCATGGTAATGTCAGCGATCATGATGTTTATAGGTTCGTCTCCGTGCAGTACGGGCGGCGGAATAAAAACCACAACGTTTGCCGTACTCATTCTCATGGGTTGGTCGGGCTTGCACGGCAAGGACGAAATAGTAGTCGGCAAGAACAGCATAAGCTTTAAAACGGGTCTGCGCGCCGTTGCCGTGCTCATGCTCGGCAGCGCGCTTATATTCGTAGGCGTAATGATAATAAGCGCGACCGACGGAATATCGCCCGTAGGATACCTGCTTTACGATACGATCTCCGCATTCACCACGACGGGACTGTCTATGGGCATTGTTCCTACCCTGTCCGACGGCGCGCTGTACGTGCTCGGCATTGTTATGTTTATAGGCAGGCTCGGGCCGTTAAGTATCGGGCTGATGTTTACAAAACAGGAAAATACGGGCATTAAATACCCGTACGCAAATATAATGATAGGTTAATCCGAGGAGAAAGATTTATGGCTATCAAGAAAAATCAATATGTAGTATTCGGGCTCGGGCGATTCGGAGTCAGTCTTACTAAAGCGCTTTATGATCGCGGCGCCGAGGTGCTTTGCGTTGATGAAGACGAAGAAAAGATAAACGAGATCACGCCCTACTGCACTCATGCCGTATGCATGGACGCAACGGACGAACGCAATCTCGAGCGGCTCGGGATAAACAATATGGACGTCGCAATAGTCTGTATTGCGTCCAATATAGAAGCAAGCATATTCATAAGTCTTCTATGCAAACAGATAGGAATACCAAAAGTCATATCCAAGGCGAGCGACGAACGGCATAAACTCGTTCTCGAACGCATAGGCGTAGAAAAGGTAGTTATTCCCGAAGAAGCTATGGGCGAACGCCTTGCGTCAATGCTCGTAAAACCCAACGTCGTGGAGATAATGACGCTTGCCGACAGCTTCCGCATGGTTGAGATCCGCACGCCCAAACGTTGGCAGGACAAAACGCTTATCGAGCTTGACTTG
>CATKFJ010000052.1 GCA_949747725.1 uncultured bacterium | reverse complement strand
GCTATCGCCTGTTCGGCTATAATTTCGCCGCTTACCGCGCTGCGCGCAAACAGTTTCGCGTCGCCCGATATGAGTTTCGCGTTAATCGCGAATTCGTACGATCCCACCGTAAGATGCAAGCCTTGGTACAGCTCGCCGTTGCCTTTTATATACCCTGCGTAATCGCCGACCGTAGCGGAAGTCACCGTCGAACCCGACGACGGATATTTGATCTGAGATACCTTGGCGCCTATCTTTTCGGTACCGACTTCGCCGCCGACGTCCGTTTTGCTCGACCAATACGACAGTCCCGAAACGAACTCCGTTTCGTTGGCATAGCGCAATTCGCGTTCAAACGACGCGTTAAGGAATCGATCGGACGACGTCAAACCGCAATCGGATATGCAGTTGGTGATCTTTACGACGCCGATGTTGACCGCGTTACGGTAAATATTGTTATGGAAGTACACGTCTTTCACGGGCGAATAGTCGTCCGTTTCGCCGTTTTCGAGATTATAGTCGTAAAGACTGCTCCAACCGTAGAACGGGTTATCCGGCCAGCTGCCCACCGAACGGCTCGTGCCGCCGATAATATTGTCGTACACCTCGATGTTCTTTATCTCTTCTTTGGAAAGATCGGGATCTTCCGAGCCCCAAGGGATAAATGTTATACCCAGACCGCCGAAAAGATTGCTGTGGCGTATAACTATGTTTTCGACGCAATGATCTTCCCCCGGCGTACTCGGATAGAACAAAAATCCTCTGCCGTCTTGATAAGCGCAAGTAAGAGTTATGGCGTCGTCGTTCGAATACAGATAGCATCTGTCTATCACTACGTTCTTCGATCCGAAAATGCCGTACCCGTCGCCGTTTATGCACTCGGCTTCGCGCTCGTCTATATTAGCTACATAAATATTCTTGCTGTAAGCATAAGTACTGTGCCAAATATTTGTGCGCAAAACCGTCATGTCCGAATACTCCGCGTTTTCGCATTTATAAAACATGATCGGAATAACGTGTATCGTGTTGGCGCAGCCGATAATAATATTGGGCGTACCGTCCGTGCTCCACTCGTAATGATAACCGTCGGGCTGTTCGCCGCCCGTGTCCATCATTCGTATAATGCCGCCGCCCGTCACGCGCACGTTTTTGACGTTAGCCGCATACACCAACGGATAGTTTACCGTACTGCCGGCATGACACCAAACAAGCCCTTCTATCTCCACGTCGTGACCGTAAGTCACTTTATAATCGTAGTCTTCGGGGCGCTGCGACTGCCACAGCACCGCGGCTTCCTCTATGCGAAGTTCTATGTTATCCTTCAATACAATGTGAGTTGCTACATACCGTTTGCCGTACGGGTCTTCGGGCGCGCCCACAAGCCTTACCGTGCCGCCGCCCTGCGCCGATACATAGTCTATCGCCGACTGTATCGCGCCGTTGTCGTTTGTAAATCCGTCGCCCTTTGCGCCGAACCGCGCGTCCGTCACGTCAACCGTCAGATCGTTCAGTTTAAATGCGTACGGGTTTTCGGTAAAATCTCTGTAGTTGGTTATTTTAAACGACGGCGCGACAAGCTTACCGTCCTCCGTATATGCGAGGAACTTGGAAGTAAGGTGCGTTACCGTGCCGTTTTGAAAATCGAACTCGGCGGTAAACTTTCCGTCCGCGCCTACCGTCCCCGTCCATATCGGCGCCACCTCGAGATGCGAAGGATCGCCGTACGCCGGACCGTTAAACGTCGGATCGTCCGTATAGTTGTTTACGGGCGTAGTGGCAACCGTTATCTTTTTGCCTGCAAACGCCGTATCGAGCGTGCCTTTTACCGTAACGATCTTATCCGTTGCGGTACATTCGTCGATCGCTCCGGCATAATCGATTATCGCATTTTCTCTTTCGATCGTTATCGCGTCAAACGCTATTTCGCCCGACACCGCGCCTATAAATTCGAACTTAAAGCCGCGCAAAAATCCCACGCAACCTATTACGTCCGACAGATTAAAGTAATACGTAGCGTAATCGCCGTTCGGTTCGATCGCAAAAGTTTTGCTCTTGGCGTCATTGTAATTTCCGTCCTCGCTCGTTACGAAATACACCTTTACAGAATGCGCCGAAGTGGAGTTTTTCATTCTGACAAGCAATGTATTGCGCACGGTGAGCAAAGCGCTGTACTTGGTGCCTCTCGGCACGTCTATAACCGCCGAAGAAACCGTGGGCGTATTGCCCTCTATCGTCCACACGAACTGCCCGTCGGTCACTCGCGCCGAACCGTTGTTTACCGTAAGCGACGCGTCGGCGCGGTTATCGGAAAACTCGTAATCGAGATATCCGGCTACTGCATAGTCCTTTTCCGATCGCGACACGACTATGTCCTTTACCGTCGGCGCAACGCCCCAACCGTTAAATATCACTCTGTTATCGAATACATCGCCTTGAGTATCGAAAACGGTGATAAGCCGCGTACCGTCCGCATAGAACACGATATAGTCCTCGTCGAATATTACCTTGAACGCAGTAAACGCGTTAGTAGGTATTTCGAAGTCCGCACTGCCCAAGTTAGTACCGTTGCGGCGCACGCGCACGTGTCCGCCCCGATTGTTTTTGTAATGCTCTAAATACCAATCGGTTTCGCCGCCGTTACACCTGAAGATCACACCGAAACCCGCGTCCGACCAACGGTAGCCGTTAGGTCTTGCGCCGAACTCAATAGTGTTGCCGTCGAATTCGCCGAGGTGCGTCATAGTTACGATTTCGTCGTTCGGCGCGGTGTATTCGCCGCCGCTCTGCGCCCAATTTCCGGCGTCCCATTCGAACGGCAATTTCGTATCGCCCACCGAAGTTTTAATGTCGGTAACAGTCACTTTGCTCCGCCATGCGGATAAATTGACCTTGGTCACTTCGAACGTGTCGGTTTGAGTATCGAGAACGCGTCCGGCGCTCTTACCGTCAAGCAAAACTTCGAGATAGTCTTTTGCAAACACAAACTTGACGTTCTGCGTCATGCCTGCGGTATAAGTATATGCGTCGGTGCCGAACCCGAGCCACGTATCGCCGTTGGAAGTTTCTCTGAAACGTATACTGCTGTGTCCGTAATTGACTTCGAGGAAATATACCTTGCCGTTTGCAAGAGTGACAGCCAGACCCAGATTGCTTTCCACGTCGTTTTCGAAGATCTCCGCAACGGTCGCGGTAAGCTCTACGGTATTGAAATCCACATTGCCGTAATGCACGATCGCCGACGAACCGTCGGTTTCTTTTTTGGCATACGTCACGCCGGTACCGTCCGTGGTTTGCGTAAATCCGTCGTCGGCGACCCAAACGTTTTCGAGCGGCGTATCGTATGTTTTAATGTCCTTTACCGTTACGAGCGCGTTCCACGACGAAATGACTATCTTAGTCACCTTAAAATCGTCAACGGTATCGAGATGTCTTTTTGCGGACTGCCCGTTTACAAGTATTTCGAGATAATCGTTATCGAATACGAACTTAAGCGTAAAATCAACGTTCAATTCGAACTGAACGGGACTGTACGGGATCGGTAACAGCCACTCCTCGTTGGGCGCGAACGACCGCATTCTTAATATATAATCCGCCTGATGACACAGCTCCATAAAATACGAATAGCCGTTCTCGAGATATATCGTTGCGCCGAGGTTGCATTCGCCGGCGCCTATCGCGTTCATCTGCGCGGTAAATTCGAGCGTGTTAAAATCGACGGACTGATCGTATGTTATTTGCGGCGCGCCGCCGAAATAATCCGATTTTTTTACGTATGCGGTAATACCGTCTTCGGTAGTTACGTCCCAACCGCCGTCCGCGACCCATACCCCTTCGGCATGCGCTTTTTTGATAGGCACAAACAGCCAAACCGCCGCCAATGCCGCCGCTATCCGTGTGACAAACAGCAATATGAACGTATCCTTTTTGATGTTTGATTTTGAACTCATTAACGCTCTCTCCTTACAAACGCGTG
>CATKFJ010000051.1 GCA_949747725.1 uncultured bacterium | reverse complement strand
CGTTAACGCCTGCCGCCGACATTATGTTCGACGCCATCATCGAACCGCCCGCCACAAGCAACGATACTCCCAACGCCGCGCCTACGCCCGTTGCGCATAACACTACGCCCGCTACTATCATTAACCCGCTAATAAGCCACTGCCACCACTTCGGTTTATTCCCCTCGTGGTCGTTCATTACTACGGGATTATTCAAGCAGTATGCGTATAGGTTTAATCCGCCGAGCTTTTCGCTGTCTATATAGCTTACGTCGTCTTGCGAGATAAATCGACCTGTTTGCGGGTCGTAGTAGCGCGCTTTAAGGTAATACAGCCCCGTTTCTGCGTCGTAATAATAACTACGGTATCTGAACGGATTGAGAGCCCCGAGATTTATTCCCGAGCGGTCTTCTACTTCACATCTTCCCCATGCGTCGTATGTATATTTTACTATGGTATTACCGTCTAAGTCAAGTATTCCCGCTATATCCCCCTGCGCGTTCTTGCGGTAGATATATTGCTTATTGTTATACTTAAATCCGTTTAAGCCGTTGCCGTCGTAATAAAACTCAAAACCGTCGCTCTGTTTAACAAGACGCCCGCCGATATCATATGTAAATACAACGTCACCGCGTTTCGTGCGTTTCCCGTAGCCGTCATAGCCGTATTCCACGCCGTCCACCGACATGAGTTGTCCTATTCTGTTCCAACCGAATGTTTTCCCGCGATAGCATATCGGCAAACCGTTTTCGTAAGTTACGCTTTGTTCTCCGAAACCTATCATGCGGTCGGGATAGTTGCCGTCGTACGAATATTGCATTTCCGCTAAAAACGAAGTGAGTTCTTCTTCCGCTTTCACGGTATAAGCGCATTCTCGCTTATACAGTATATTACCGAAATTATCATATGTCCAAAGCCACGTTTTACCCAAAGCGCGATTATCCTCTCGGATAAGGCGTTGTAGCTTGTCGTAAGTATATTTAACCGACAGCAGACCGTTCTCCCATATTTCGGCGATATTTCCGCAATTATCGTATTTATATTGCAAGCTTTCGTTAATTGCATAGCCGCTTGCCGTAGCGCGACCGTAACGCATAGTGGATATCGTATTCGTTCCGTGATCGCCGACTTTAAGATATGTAATATATTCGCCATACACTTTATTGCCCGCCGAATCTTCAAGAATCTTTCCCCTGCCACGCCTGTTAGCGTCGGTTTGGGGACACACTTTCAGTCCGTTCGGCAAGCGGATATATTCCAAATCCATTGCGGCGTTGGGTTTATATTTGTAGCCGTACTCATGCGACACAGCTCCGCTCAATGCTCTGCTCGTGAGCTGACCCTGCTCATCGAAAACATTCGTTTCGTTCATAGCGGCAACGTTTGTGCCCGCAGTACGCGCAATCGAGTTGACCCTATCTTTGATTACGTTGTCATATGTGTAGGTCAAAGTGCTCCCCGTAAGGTTATCCGTACTATCCGATTGCAATCCGTTTGGAGCAAAATTATTGATAAAATACGGAATTTGCGGGTCCGATCCTTCTTTTACTTTCAGCGACAATACATTTCCATTTCTATCGGTTCGGGTTTCGGATTCGGCATTGTTTTTCTTTACCGTAACAGTAGCCACATATCCGTTTTGCGCAGTGGCATCGTCATATACATAGTTCGTTGCCTGAGCATCGTTATTATCCAATATTACTTTTGTCTTTCTACGCTTATGGTCGTATTCGTAATTAACGGTGTGCAATCCGCTTGTGATTTCCGTTACTTCGCCGAAATCGTTCCGCATTTTAATCGAGTTTTCCTCGCCGTCCGCCGTACTCTGCGTAATACCGGTTACTTCGTCATACTCGCCGTGTCCGTAACTGAATTTACCGCCGTTGGGCAATATTGCGGTTTTAACAATATTAGTGCCGCTAATATGCTCGTATATTGTTTTGTTCTCGCCCGTTTCGTCGAGAGCCGCCGTAACAACGCCGTTTTGAGAAACCTCCGTCTCGGTATAAAATTTAGTTGTACTGTCTAAGCTATTGTAGCTTATTTCTTTTATTTTGTTGCCGTTTGCGTCATAAAAATGTTCGGTAATATCTATACCTTTTTCCGTTTCTTCGCCTTCCACAAAGCTCTCTGCGCGCGATAATAATCCCTGCGGATTATATGAATATTCCGTAACGGAACATTTTTTTTCAAGACTATCTCCGATAGTGGCAATTTGTTTTATTGTCCTCTCTTTAATAAGTTTTTGATTATCGTCGTAAGAGTATTCCGTTTCGGTTTTTACACGTTTTGTTTCGCTAATCTTATCCCAATTTGACTCCGTTAAAGTCGGGTTTTCATACTGGTCGAGCAAACTATAACTCCACCCTGCTTCTTGGAACGTAAACGTGTCAAAAACGGCAGAACCGTTGTTGGAAGAATAATCCACATATAATTCAATCCTAACGGGTAAAACAGCATTTCCGTCGGAATCTTTGGGTAACGTCACAGGCAAAGCCGCATACTGTTTGTTTTTATTAGAATAGTCATAGGAGGCTATAAATTGTTTGGTCGTGGAAGTATATATTACGTTCGCTCGAATTTCAAATTTAGCGGCAATGTCGGTGCTCATATTTTGCCGATAAAATTCCGTTTGCATTCGCATTCCTGTTTTAAGCGAATTCGCCGTAGCATATGCGCCGAACATATAGTCCGTAATCTTGGAATCAAGTTCACTCCCCTGTATCGCTTTCAAAAGATATGATGCGGACTTAGTCTGCGCACTTATTCCCGACAAATAGTTGTGTTCATCCTTTTTGGGTTTTACGTTAAACGTGCATGTGGAAGCAACATAATCGTGCGTGTAAGAATCCGTAATTATGCCGTTATGTTCGGTATAATGCATAGAAACATTTCCATCGGCGTTAAACACATAACAGCCCTTTATCCCCTTTGCATCCGTAATTTCCGTTTTATACAGTTGATATTCAACAGTGGTGCGCTCCAATTCGATAAGGGTTTTTTCGCCGTGCTTTCCTTTTGAAATACTATCGGTAAGCGAATAATCTATTATCGACACGGGTTTTCCCGCTTTATACGTTAAAACTGTTTTTAACTTATCCGAAGATTCTACCGATACAATATTGCCGATTAACGAATCATATTCGAAAGCAATTTTTCTTCCGTCCGAATATGTAACGGACGTAAGATTTGCGGTGGATAATGCGGTACTGCTGTAGGTATATTTTGTTTTACGCCCGCGCGCATCCGTTATGGACGTAAGTTGTCCGTAATAGTTATATCTGAAAGATATTTTTTTATCTTCTCCTTCGTAAATCGCGGAAATCCTATCCTTTGCATCATAATCGATAATAATATTATTTCCGAACGTATCGTATACCGCAACAAGATTGCCGTATTTATTGAATGCCCGCACAATATTGTCAGGGTCTATTAAATAGCTAACGGGCACTTGCTTATATAATTCCGATAATTGATGCTCGGCATTGATATATTCTTTAAAAACATGTTTAATCTGTTTGATATAAAGTTCTCGTTTACTTATTAAGTAATTAATTTGCTCTAACAAAACACCGCGCTGACTATTCGTGTTTGCACGTTGTTTGCCAAGATTGGTTTGTTGGTCTTTTGTGTTTTCAACTTGTTTTTCAAGATTATCTTTTTGTGCCGAAGTATTATCTTTTTGCGCGCCTATATATTTCCTCTGGCTTGCCAGGTTATTTTTTAAATTGGTCTGATTCGATTTTCTTCTGTTCCAAAAGCCGTTCTCTCCCACATCACAACCGCATTCCGTTGTATGGTTAGCCGAGTTATTGATATAATGTTGAAGTTGGTCAATCTCGATTTGGCTGGATGTATCTTGGTATCCCATTGATGCATCTTGCAATCCCAATAAATTATACTGCATTCCGAGAGCGCTTGCCTGATACCCCAAAGCTTCTATTTGCCGAGTTAAAGCGGTATTTTGATACACCATCGACTCATCTTGCAATCCGCCGACAGCATATTGCAATCGCATACTTTTTAAATTGATAGCTTCGCTCTTAGGCATTACCATTTGCGAGCTCGTAATATTCATAAAAGTATCGAATTTTGCTTTCGTTAATTTATCGCCTGAAAAATAGGATGAAAACGAACGCGCAATCGTTCCGTCCGATATATTAACAACAACTAAATCTTTAAGATTATTTTTATAAGTTTCGATTGATTCTTCTAATTTGATTTGTTCTTCTTGCCGTTGCTCGATTAAATCGATATTCTTAAATCCTTCCGCTTGAGTCACGGCTTTTAAGCCCGTCATAGTTTTTTGTTCTTTAAAAACTTCATAACCCGAATAGGTTAATCTTCCGTCCTGTTCTACGGTAATAGACGCTTTATCCGTAACATACACTTTTTTATCGGACGCATTCAGATAATAATAAAAGTCTTTGAAACCATGTTTTTCCCCTGCGGCATCGGTGTAAATATAATTAGCGTCAAGAGCAGAATCCGTATTTTTCTCAAGTTTTTGTTCCACATTCAATCGCCAACTTTTGCCGAAGTTAGACGTTCTTCCGCTCTTTTTATAATGGTGCGATATTCCGAGTGATAGAGCCGTCCCGTCCGTAGTCGCATCTCCGAACGCCGCAGTCAACTCACCCGTGCCAAGATTTAACGCACCGGACATACAGCCGGCAAGCGAAAATTCCTCGATTGTCGGATTAGTATTTTCATTAGTGAAATATTCCACTTCGAGTATCGGCGGATTATTTGTCATGGAAAAGCTTCCGTCTATATATTCGTAAGTGTAATAAGACGGTTCAATCCATATATCGATATTACTCGTACTCGCGCTTTTAAGTTGCGAAGTCAGGTTAATTTCGAGATTTCCGCCGTTATAATATTTATAAATGCCGTCCGCTTTCATGTATCCGCTGAAAGACTTTGTAGGCGTTAGCGTAAGCTTGGCGCTTGCTATGCGATTTTTCAGCATATTCAACGCGCTCTTGTTAATCGTTATTTTCGTACGGTATTCTTGCGAAGAATTTTTCATCACCCGTATATCGGTTTCCCCCGAATTATACCATGACGAATAAGAATAACCCGAGCTCGAACTCGTGTATCTATACCTATACTCCACTTTTTTGGTTATAATACTCAATCCGCCCGTAACTATCTGCGGGTCTATCGTAACGGGCATAGCGCGGTCTTCCGCGTTGAGCCACTCGGGGTCGGCAACCACCGCAAAAGTATAGCTGCCGTCGGCGTTCGAATCGAGTTCGTAATACACTTCTTCGCTCATTGCGCCCGCTGCGTCGTACATATACGGCGCAGGTATGGTAAATTCGGTTTTATCACCCGAACACAGCTCTATTTGCGTGCTGTCTTCCGAAAGCCGCATACTAAGTCCTTGCGTATTAAGCGCGAACATATATCGGTAATCGTCGCTCTTTTCCTTTACTATAATGTTTTCTTTAAGATTGTTGCCTTGCAAGCAGTATTCGAGGTCGGTGCTATGCTCTATATTCTCATACACCGCACGACTTAACGTTTTTTGCATATCAGCAGTTTCGTTTTTTTCAACCTGTAAAACGGTGTTTTCTTTGGCGACAGCCGTAACGGGTTCTGCTTCGGCGGTCAATGCACAAGGAGCTACCGCGCTTTGCTTGCCCAAATATGTCCAAGACAACTGCAAATCTTTTTTCGTCATCTTTACGGACTTATTTACGTTCGCTTTCGAAATTTCGGTTTTATACGCGCCCGCTTTGTTTACGAATACGTCTCCTTGCTCTTCAAGCGTATTGTCTATCTGCTTCCATGCCTTTTCTTCGTCGTCATAGAAGTTGACCGGCACGGCGCTTATTACGCTCTTTGCCGTTCCGTTGTTCAGATAGTAATGCCGCGAATATTCGTCGGTTTGCGCTTCGTCTTCGCCGCGCACTGCGGGGTCGTCCCACTGCAAATTTTTCGCCTGTTCTTTTTCCGCAATTTCGGCGTTTTTCAAGATTTGCGCGTCGATGTCGGATATTTCTTGCGTAGTTTTGTCTTTCATTTTAATGGTTCCCAT
>CATKFJ010000050.1 GCA_949747725.1 uncultured bacterium | reverse complement strand
CGGCGGCTGGAACAGCAAATATTACGCATACAGCGAGGAAACGGCGAAAAAGCTTATACTCGATTACGAAGAGCATAACGTGCCGCTCGATAATATGGTAATAGACACCGATTGGCGGTTTTGCGAAAACGGCTGGGGTTACGACGTCAACGAAGAACTGTTTCCCGATATGAAACGGTTTATCGATTTTGCGCACGCGCACGACGTGGAGATAATGTTCAACGA
Organism: uncultured bacterium; assembly: GCA_949747725.1. Classification (GTDB taxonomy): domain Bacteria; phylum Bacillota; class Clostridia; order Christensenellales; family Pumilibacteraceae; genus Anaerocaecibacter. Next base: position 3,713 of record CATKFJ010000050.1, on the reverse strand, counting down.
CCATCCGGAGCCTGTGAACGGCGCGCACGTGTTCGAACCGCGGGAAATAGCGTATCGCGAAAAAAATCTTCAAGCGCTTATGGATATCGGTTTGGATACATGGTGGTACGACCGCAATTGGATGACGAACCTTGTTTCGCCGACGAAAAACGTCAAATGGGAGTCGTTCGGGCTGTATCTCTTTGCCGACATTACCGCCAACTATTACAAAAAGACGAGCGGCAACGCGGAGATCTACCGCCGTCCCGTTATTATGGGCAATGTCGTAAACATCGCCAACGGCTGTTATCAAGGGATATCGGACAGCGCGAGCCACCGTTATTCCATACAGTGGACGGGCGATATAGAAAGTTCGCCCGACGCATTGGCGCAAGAAGTAGCGTCCATGATAAAAGCCGGAAACAACGGCATAGCCTACTGCAATGCCGATTGCGGCGGACACATCGGCAATCCGAACAAGGAAGGTTTCGTGCGGTGGATGCAGTTCGGCACGCTGTCGCCCGTGTTCAGACCGCATTGTACCAACAGTGTCAAACCGTTCCGCGAGCCGTGGGTATACGACGAAGAAACGCTCGATATCGTGCGCGAGTACAACAATCTCAGATATAGACTTTTGCCCGTAATTTACAAGAATGCTCACAACAATTACGAAACGGGCGAACCGATTTTCAAGTCGCTCGGCTACGAATATCCTACCGATAAAACGGCTTGCAAGCTTAATGACGAGTACATGCTCGGCAACGATATAATCATTAAGCCGATAGCGAGCAAAGTTCCCGTTGCCGTAGAAAAGAAGCGCTACTCTTCGCCCGTAAAAGCGACGTACTACAACGGCAGAGAGCTTAAGGGCGAACCTATAGCTACTGCGCAGTACAACAGCCTTAATATTGCTCTCTACCACACATCGCCCGAAAAAGGCGTGCCCGTATACGATTTCTCGGCTCGGTTCGAAACGGAACTGACGTTCGACAGAGACGTTGAACTTATAGTGCGCAGCGACGACGGAGCTACCGTGTGGATCGACGGCGAAAAGGTGCTTGAAGATAAAACGCTGCACTCGGCGATGAACTTTCCGTTGAAAACCGTATCGGGCGGCATACCGCATAAGATAGAGATAGAGTATTTCCAAGCCGGCGGTGCGGCGGTTATAGGACTGTTCTACTGTGATGCGACGATTGACGACAAAACGTCGGTATATCTGCCGACAGGCAAGTGGATGGACGTTTTCGACGGCAAAGTTTACGACGGCAACAAAACCGTCGCGCGTAAATACGGGTTAAGGGAAATGCCGCTGTTCGTGCGCATGGGCGCATTTGTTCCGCTTGCGTACGACGCGAAAAATACCAAGCGACAAAAATGGTATAAACTCGTTTTCGATTTCTATCCCGATAGATCGGCTTGCGACGAAGGATACATTTACGAAGACGACGGCGAAACCACGGCGTATAAGCTCGGCATGTTCAGAACGATAAACTACAAAACGAAATATTGCGAAAAATGCAACGCGTTTGTCGTGAATATAGAAAAAGCGCAAGGAAAATTCGACGGCGAGAAATGTTACGCCGCGCGCGACGCAAAGATCAAATTCCACTTGTCGGACGCAATTCGCGACGTAAAAAGAGTGACCGTGAACGGTGCGGATACCGAGTTCGTTCGGACGGCAAAGGACGCTGAGGCATTCCCGTTCGGAACGGCGGCGGCGTGCGATTCGGAAATCGCAGTCGTGTCCGTAAAGCTCGATTCGGCTAAAGACTGCGAGATTAAATTCTATATATAAGTATTATTTATAACGCGGAATTACATCGATAAATTACTGTCGATCGTATTTGCGCGGCGGAAGATCGTATGTGACAAACATATTTCACTATTCATATACCATAAGTATGAGAACGTTGAAATATGACAGAACAAAAGCTTACGAATACGCTAAAAAATGGGCTTTCGGCAGAAATCCCGTTTTTTACGATTTCGAAAATATCGGCGGCGATTGCACCAATTTCGCGTCGCAGTGCATTTATGCCGGCGCAGGCGTTATGAACTACACTCCCGTTATGGGGTGGTTTTACAAATCGGTCAACGACAGGACGCCTTCCTGGACTGGCGTGCAGTACCTATATAATTTTTTGATAGGTAACGACAGTGTAGGTCCGTTTGCGGAAGAAACGTCGCTCGATAAACTCGAAGTCGGCGATATCGTTCAGTTGGGAAGAGCGACGGGCGATTTTTATCATTCGCCGGTCGTGATCGGGATAGATCGCGGCAAAATATTTATAGCGGCGCACAGCTACGACGCGTTTAACAGACCGTTGGATTCTTATAATTTTGAACAGGCGCGCGGCATACATATCCTCGGCGTAAGGACATACTGAAGCCGTCGCTTTTTTATAATTGTTTTACGATAATACTCCGGTAGTTTATTCTGTTATTCGGGACAAGCGCTGTCGCGAAATGGTATTTTTGCGCGGCGCATAAAAGCGCGTAAACAAAACGAGTTTAGACCGCTCGACGCTTGACAAATATTACGTTTAAGTGTATATTTAAATAAATTCCGTTACATAGGTTTGTATATAGGCGTGAGAGGGGATATGGTTAAAAAGCTTATCAAAAGATCTTTGTCTGTAGTTGCGGCAGTGATTGCCGTGCTTTTAATTGTTGCCGTCTTTGTCGGTTGTTCTAAAACGCAAACGCGTGCCGAGCATGCCGTTGTGTTCTTTTCGGATGGCGGAAGCACGGTAGCGTCGCAAACTGTTTACGACGGCGACAAGGTCGTTAAGCCTGCCGATCCCGTTAAAAAGGGTTGTATTTTTGACGGGTGGTATGCCGATCTCGAGTTGGTGAAAGCTTGGCAGTTCGATAAGGATACCGTTACAGCCGATACCGTACTGTATGCGAAGTGGAAGGCGGCGGACGGATCGTCGGTAGAAGTCGATAACGACAGATGTATAATTATGTTTTTCGAAAACGGCGGCAGTCATGTAGAGCCGCTAAGCGTTTCGAGAGGCGACAAAATAACGTTGCCGCAAACGCCCGTAAAGCAGGGAATGATTTTCGACGGGTGGTATAAGGATAAGAATTTCACCGAGCTGTGGAAGTTCGCTACCGATACGGTAACGCAGAAATCGACCATTCTTTACGCCAAGTGGATACCCGATCCGTCGGGTTCGAGCGGCGGAAACACGGGCGGCGATAACGGCAATAACGGAGATAACGGCGACGGCGATAATACGGGCGGCAATACTCCGGATATTCCCGTCACGGGCGATAACGTGACTGTAACGTTCAACGTAGGCTTGGATGCGCGCAAGAGCGGACTGAGCAACCCTCCGGCAGTAACGCTTAAGCGCGGCGGAAAAGTTGTACAACCCACTGTTTCGCTTGCCGGATCTACGCTTCGAGGTTGGTATGCGGAGGACGGCGCGGTCGCTTGGAATTTCGCAAGCGATACCGTCGGTACGAATACCACGCTGTACGCGCGGTGGACGTTATCGGGCGACAGAGTGGACTATACTCCGACCGTAGCGGAGAACAACACGCTGTACATCCATTACCTCCGTGCGCAAAACGATTATAACGATTGGTATATTTATAATTGGGGCAACGGCGCTTCGCAGGAGATAAACGAATATTTCGTAGACGTTTCGGGCGCGGTCTACGCGCTGGATCTGACGAGCGCGCCGTGTTCCGGGCAGACTACTATCAATTTCATTGTAACT
>CATKFJ010000049.1 GCA_949747725.1 uncultured bacterium | reverse complement strand
GTACATTGGTTATATTATCACTTTCACAAAGATTTGTCAACTCATTTACTACCGTTATCGCCGCATACGGATCGAAAATATTAGCCGTGCCGACTTGGACTGCCGTTGCGCCGCAAAGCATAAATTCGCCGACGTCCTCGCCCGTCATAATGCCGCCCATACCTATGATCGGTATTTTCACCGCGCGGTAGCATTGATATACCATGCGCAAAGCGATAGGTTTTACAGCGGGACCGCTCAATCCGCCCGTCACGGCATGAAGAACGGGCTTGCGCGTTTTAAAATCGACCGCCATGGCATTGACGGTGTTTATAAGACTGACGGCGTCCGCTCCGGCATTCTCTGCCGCAAGCGCGTTTTTGGTTATATCCGAAACGTTAGGCGTCAGCTTGACTATAAGCGGTTTCTTGCACACCTTTCTGACGGCACGAACAATGTGATCGACGCCCTCAGGCTCTACGCCGAACGCCATACCGCCTTTCTTGACGTTCGGACACGATATGTTCAGTTCTATCATGTCGACGTCGCTTTCGCTCAAGATCTCTACGATGCGCACATAGTCGGCTTCGCTGCTTCCGGCTGCGTTTGCAATAACTACCGCGCCCGTCTGCCTCATGAACGGAAGTTCGTTCTGAATAAACGCTTCCACCCCGGGGTTTTGCAAGCCCACACTGTTGAGCATGCCCGAAGGCGTTTCCGCTATACGGACGGGTTGATTGCCCTGTCGCGGTTCTAACGTAAGTCCTTTACTGCTTATTCCGCCGAGCTTACCCACATCGTAAAAATTATTGTATTCTCTGCCGAATCCGAAAGTACCCGACGCGGCTATTATAGGATTTTTGAATTGTATCCCTGCTATAGTTGTAGTTAAGTTCATTATATCTCCGTTTCGGTTACTTAAAAAACGATTTCTTCTATCGGGAACACAGGTCCGTCGGCACAAGCGCGCATCAACTTCTCTTTGCCGTCTTGCATGATACGCACCGAACAGACAAGACACGCGCCCACGCCGCAGCCCATGCGCTGTTCCATGCTTGCAAAGCCTATTACGCCCAACTTCTTGCAATATTCTCTTGCGGTCTTCATCATCGCAGGCGCGCCGCATACATACAGCACTTCGGGTGCAAGCTCTGTCAAAAGATCTGTCGGATAACCGTGATAACCGCAGCTCCCGTCATCCGTGCAGTAACAAACTCTTTTACACACTTTATCGAAATCGTCGCCGTAAGCATCCTTTACATGTTTATCGGGAAAACCCAAAAGCGCGGTAACGTTAAGCGACGGGTTATCCTCCGCTATCTTTATAAGCGGCGCGCACCCCGTACCGCCGCCCAACAACGCAATGTTAGTCTTATCGGGCAGTATGGGAAATCCGTTACCGAGCGGCAACAGCGCGTCGAACACCGCGCCTTTCGGCAACGACGTAAACGCGTCCGTACCTTCGCCTACGTTCGCAATGATAAACGTGATCGTTTTTTCGGTATTGCGGTAAACGCAAACGGGACGGCGCAACTCTTTGTTGGGAACTTTTATGTGCGCAAACTGACCGGCGTGAATCTTGGGCAACACCGTTTCGCTTTCGCATTCCACACGAAAAATATTTTTTCCGTGACGGGTTATATCTTTTATTTTAAGATAGTATTTATCGGCTTTCATTCGTATTTCCTTATTACTTAAACTATTACAGACCGAGGGCTGCTCTCAAGTCGTCCGCCATTGCCACGGCAGCCTCGCGCGCGGCTGCATAATACGTCATGCCCTTGTACTTATCGGTTTTATACGCAGCTATTATTCCGCGCGAATTATTGACGATAGCGCCGCCGCCGTTACCGTCGAACGACGCCGCGGCGTCCTTGCCCTTGCCGCCCTGTGCGCCGTAACCGGGCACAAGGAAAAATACCGATTTGAATTTCGCTCTGAGCGCCGCCGCCTCTGTGGGATTCGTAGCCCCGACTACCGCGCCGATCGCGCTGTAACCGCTTTCTCCGACCATAGATCTGCCCCACTGCTCTATCAATCCGCCGATATGCATGTACAGCGGTTCACCCGTCGCGAGCGTCATATTCTGAATATCCGCCGCCGACGGATTGGACATTCGCGCAAGAACGAATATACCCTTATTGTTTTTTGCGCAAGCGTCGGCAAACGGCTTTATACCGTCGTATCCCGGATAAGGATTGACGGTTATATAATCGTAGTTATCCCCGTCGAGAAAAGCCGCTGCGTACGCTTCGGCTGTAGTGCCTATATCGTTGCGCTTAACGTCTGCCATTACGATAAGTCCGTTTTTCTTTGCATATGCCGCCGTTTGCTCCATTGCCGCAACGCCGTGATATCCGTACATTTCGTAAAACGCCGACTGTATCTTGACTGCCGGAACAATATCTTTTATCGAGTCAATTATGCGACGGTTGTATTCCTCAAGCGCTTGAGCCGCGCTCGCGCTGTCCGTTGCCGTCTTTTTAAGCGCGTCGGGCAAGTAGTCGAGTCGCGGATCTAAGCCGACGACAGTCGGGTTTTTAAGCGATTTTATGCGTTCTTCGAGTATATCCGTTATATTTTTCATAAGCTTTTGCGTTCTCCTTTAACGTAAACGTCGATAATTCTTCCGCTGAGCCGCCAACCGTCGAACAGCGAATTTTTGCTTTTCGACTTAAAAGTCAGCGCGTCCACCGTATATTCGGCATCTGGATCGATAACGACTATATCGGCGCGCATACCGACTTGTATCCTACCGCGATCGTTAAGTCCCAATATTTCGGCTGGCGCGGCGCTCATCATTCGGCAAAGATCGGTCGGTTTGATCGTTTCGGTAAGCACCAAGCGCGTATACGCAACCGCAAACGCGGTTTCAAGCCCCACCGTCCCGAACGGCGCGTAATCGAATTCAACGTTCTTTTCGTCGAAAGCGTGCTGCGCGTGGTCGGTCGCTATAACGTCGATAGTGCCGTCCGCTATACCCTCGATGATCGCGTCGACGTCGTCGGAACTTCTGAGCGGCGGATTGATCTTGGCATTTGTATTGTACGACAGTATCTCATCGTCCGTTGCCGCGAAGTAATGCGGACAGGTCTCGCAAGTTACGAGCACGCCGCGTTTTTTAGCTTGTCTGATAATATCGACGGACTGCGCCGTGGAGACATGGCAAACATGGAGCTTCGCGCCGGCATCCTCGGCAAGCAAAACGTCGCGCGCGATCCCGGCGCTTTCTGCGGACTTAGGTATACCGCGCAAACCGCTTGCCGTGGCGTTTTCGCCGTCATTCACTACGCCGGAACCCGATATGCTTTTATCCTCGCTGTGCGAAAGCACCGTAAGGTTGAACGTCTTTGCGTACTTCAGCGCATTGAGCATCACGCCGCCGCTGTTTACGGGCAAACCGTCGTCGGAAAGCGCTATCGCGCCGCTTTTTTTCATCAGTCCGTACTCGCATAGCTCTGCGCCCTTTTGACCGCGCGTCAAGCAACCTATAGGGTAAACGTCGGCATTGCCGCACTCCTCGGAACGCCGACGAACATATTGCATCATTGCCGGATTATCGAGCGGCGGCGTTGTATTCGGCATACAGCAGACTGTAGTGAATCCGCCGGCTACGGCTGCTCTCGAGCCTGTTTTTATATCTTCCTTGTGCGTTTGTCCGGGATCGCGAAGATGACAGTGCATATCGATAAAGCCCGGAAAAACGAGT
>CATKFJ010000048.1 GCA_949747725.1 uncultured bacterium | reverse complement strand
TGATCGCCGCACAGCCGTAAAACGCATAATTGCCTATTTCCGTCACGCCGACGCCGAAATCCACGCTTTCGAGCGCAACGCATTTGTAGAACGCTTTGTCGCCGACAGAACTCAACGAGTCGGGGAGCGTTACGGCAGAAAGACTGTCGCACTGATAAAACGCGTAAGCGCCTATAGACTTCAAGTTGTTCCCGAGCTTTATATCGGCAAGAGCCGAGCATTTGCTGAACGCCCTGTTGCCTATCGCCGTCACGCTGTCCGGCAAAACGATCTCTTCGAGACTCGAACAATTTGCAAACGCATAATTACCTACCGTTCCGAGCCGCGCCCCTTCTTCGAAGTTGACTTCCATAAGTCCCTCGCAACCGTAGTACGCATAATCTCCGATCTCGGTTATCCACTTGGAAAGATTGGCGCGTTGCAAACCGCTTTTATAGAATGCCGATCTGCCTATAATATCCACCGTATTGGGGATAACTACTTCGCGCAGTTCCGTACATTTATAAAACATATAATCGTTTATTCTGTCAAGCTCGCAAAGCGAACTGAACTCTACATAAGCAAGGTTTGCGCATTCTTGGAAAACGCTGGTGCCCATTTTGGTGACCGTTTCGTTTATATACACGGTTTCGAGCGTTGTACTCTTGTAAAAAGCATAATTGCTTACGCCCGTAATGCCGCGCGGAATTTCCACGTTTGCCGTGGGATTGTCCGTGTTGTCCTTATACCCAACCACCCAATTGCCTATGGTTATCAAACCGCTTTGGGTATTCGTCCACTCGTAAGTGTTTCTGAACGCATAAGTTCCTACGGTTTCGACGTTATTCGGAATACGGAAATCCTTGCTCGGATATGCCGGATTGCGTAGATCGGGACAGTTTTGGAATGCATAGCTCGCTATTTCTTTTACGCTTTTGCCTATCTCTACCGCAGCTCTTCCCAAATATCTATTATTCGCAAGCGCATACCGTCCTATACGCACCGCGCCGTCACCGGTAGAAAAAGCGGTAAGCTGATTACAGCCGTAAAACGCATATTCGCCTATATACTTGACCGTATCGGGCAACGTAACAGACTCCACAACGGCGTTGTTTCTGAACGCGTTGTTTGCAATGCCGTAAACGCCTTCGTCCAGCACTCCGTCGTACTTTGTACCGTTCACGTAACGCGTTCCGTTTACATTCTTTTCGGCATAATCGGAAGTGTAACCGATAACCCATTTATCGGCATAGACGATCCCGTTACGAACATTGTTATTATACATCGCAGTGCCGTTGAATACGTCTACGCCAACCTCGGTCACATTTTCGCCTATGCTTATGCTCGACAACTGCGAGCATGACATAAATGCTTTGTCTCCGATCCTTTCGACTTTATCGGGAACTGTGTAGCTTTCCAAAAGCGCGCAACCCGAGAACGCGCTCGCCCCTATAGTTTTAAGATTGTTGCCGCCGATTATCTCGGTGAGAGCCGTATCCCTCGAAAACGCAGAATCGCCTATCGTTTCCACGCCGGTTCCGAGATCGACGGAGGCAAGTGCGTCGCACGACGAAAATGCGCTTGATTCCAAGGTTTTAAGGCTCGACGGGAACTTTACCGAAGCGAGCTTATCGCAGTCGGCAAATGCCTCCGTGCCAATACGCTCTATCTTATCGCCGAGCGTTACCGTTTCGAGATTTCTGCAAAACTTAAACACGGCTTTATCGAGACCCGTCAGGTCTTTGGGGAGTTCGAGCGTTTTCAATGCGCGACAGCCCTGAAACGCCGCTTCGCCGATATCGGTTATTTTATCGTTGAAAACGATAGAAGCGAGGTTGGAACAGTTTGTAAACGCATAATCGCCTATCGACCTTATATTCGCGCCGAGCGTAACGCTCGTCACCGAACCGCTTGCGTAAAAAGCGCGCGCGGCGATACGCGTAACGGGCTTATCCCGATAAGTATCTTCTACTACGATATTTCCTTTAGCCGTACCTACACGCGATATCTCATACTCCGTGTTGGCGTTTATGAGCGTATAGACCATACCGCTCTCGTATTCTTTTACAAAAGTTACTGCGCTCGACCACGCCGAATCGCGGTAATTGCTGTTGGCGTCGCGCGCTTTCACTCTTATCGTATGCTCGCCCGACTCCAAAAAATTAAGCGAAAAATTCGTAACGCTCGACGCGTATTCGCGGTCGTCTATTTCCACAATGTACGCCGTAGCGTTATCGATGGGCGTCCATGTAAGCGTAAGCGTATTTTTATCTACAGTCAATGCCGACGGAACGGACAGAGCCGGCGAACAACCGCAGAATAATATTGCCGCAACCAACGCAAACACGGCGAACATCCAAAATTTCAAATTATTTACTACCGCTCTTTTTATCACGCTTTGTTACCTCCGTTCTCGCTGCGTTTTTTCTCGCGGCGCTCACGAATGATCTCGTGCGGCCACTTGAACTTGAATTTACGCACAGCTATATCCAACAGGAACAGTACGATCGCGACTATCATAAGCGGCAATCTCGGATCGTATTTACGCAAAAAGCTCGTAACAAAGTTATCGAACACCGTCCAAGGATGAGCCTCGGAAAGAATACTGCTTTCACCGTTTCCGTGCTCGGCAAGCTGTTTCATATAATTCATGCCTGCCTCGGCTTCGCTTGCAAGGCTGTATTCGGAAGAATACGAAAACGCCTTATACAGCGTGGTATTCGAAAGTACTTCTCCGTTTGCGCCTATGCGGTCGACTGAAATAGTATACACGCCCGGCGCGATCGTTTCAAACGATCCGCGGCTGTAACCCGTATCCGCGGACGGTGCGTTCACAGTCACCTCGTCCGCATTTTCGCTCTCGCTGTTTTTAACGCTGATCGAGATCTTTTCGCCGTCTTTCAGACCGTTCGACGGGAATATACTCATTTGCGTCGTATAGTTGCCCTCGTTTAGTACAACGTTGATGTCTTTGGGCTGAATGTTTTCGGTGGGCATCATTTTATTTATCGCGCTTTTGATAAACGCCTTACCGTTTTCGTCCGATATGAATTCAGACGACCAAACGCCGCTCAGATCGCACATAAAGCTTCCGACCGAGCCGTTACCGTACTTCCACTGCGCAAAAATAGGCACGTCGTAATTACCTGTAAGAATTACCTCTGCGCTCGACCGCGCTTTAGTGCCGTAAAAGCCTTTAAGCAACGGCATATCTTCTTGGCTGACGATTGTCGCATAGTACGAATTTTTATCTATCGTAGGTACGAAATCCACATACTCCACTTCTTTTATTTCGGGTACGCGAATATCGTCCTTGAGCTGAAGCGTCAAGTCTTTAACGTCGCTCTGTATAGCTCTGCCGCCGCCGGCTTCCGCAAGCGTTTGAAGCGTTTCCATCTGGATCGAGCTTGCGCCTACGCCTACAAACGAGAATGTAACGCCGTTTTCGGGCGCGGCATACTTTTTGACCATTGCGAGCGCTCTTTCGCCGTCGCCGCTTGCAACGCCGCCGTCGGAAATAAGAATACAGTGCATCTTTTCCACGCGACCTTTAAGCGATAACAAGTCCTGCGCCGCACGCTCAATCGCCGGAGAGAACAATGTTCCGCCG
>CATKFJ010000047.1 GCA_949747725.1 uncultured bacterium | reverse complement strand
TCATCCATTTTGCCCGGTGTTCCATTCAAATTAGCAACAACAATATGCTTAACTTCCGGGTAAATCTTAAATGCCTCATCAAGCGCCACAGGGTCCATATTCCAAGTATCGAGTTCAGCGTCTATAAAAACGGGGATACCACCTTCATATACTACAGGATTAAGTGTCGCAGAAAAAGTCAAATCCGAGCAAAACACTTCATCTCCGTTCCGAATATTTGCAAGTTTCATTGCCAAATGCAATGAAGACGACCCCGTTGCCAACGCTACAGCATATTTACATCCGATTTTATGTGCAACTATGCGTTCTATTTCATTTATATTCTCACCGATAGTTGTCATCCAGTTTTTTGAATATGCATCAGTCATCCACTTAAGTTCATCGCCATGCATAGTAGGCGAGCTAAGCCATATTTTGTTTGCAAACGATGTGAATTTTTTATTCTGCGTAAATGCCATATAACATAAACTCCTTTATCATTTTCAAGGGTATATTACTCTTATTCTGCGATGGCAATTTTTGGTATGCTTCGCCAATTCGAGCTCAACCTATAGCTCGAATTTTCAGTACGTGATTTCCACCGTAGCAAGTACCGAGATAACACCTACGCGTACCGACTGTTCGGCTTGTTTTCGGCGTTTGACGCCATCGATCTTTTAGGCACATAACAAAATAATGCCTATCTCGACAAGATTATTATACCACGAATATCATGGTAATACAAGTATTTACGCTTAAAAAGTAGAAAAAGCCTCAAACGGCTGCTTTTCTTGCCGATTTTCCCTATAAAAAAATCTGCGGAACGATAATTAAGTCCGCAGATTCTTTTGACTAACCTTTTATACCCAAATCTTTAGTATCTATTTCTGTTCTTATCTTAACATAGAACTCGTCGAAAGTCATTGTTCCGAGCGGCTCGTTGCGGTGACGCACCGAAACAACGTTCTGTTCCGCCTCTTTATCGCCTATTATCAACATATACGGAACTTTATCGACCTGCGCTTCGCGAATTTTATAACCTATCTTCTCGTTGCGGTTATCTACGGTAGCAAGTATTCCGCGGCGTTTCAGCTCGTCGGTAAGCGCCTTACACTTATCGGCGGTACGCTCTGTAAGCGACATAACGCGCACTTGCTCGGGCGATATCCACAACGGGAACGCTCCGCCGAACTTTTCTATCAACAAAGCAAGCGTACGCTCGTAGCAGCCGATAGAACTTCTGTGGATGATGTACGGCGTCTTTTTCTCGCCGTTTTCGTCTACGTAAGTCATATCGAACTTTTGGGCAAGGAACATGTCGACCTGAATGGTAAGAAGCGTGTCCTCTTTACCGTAGACGTTGCGCGATTGAATATCGAGCTTAGGTCCGTAGAACGCCGCTTCGCCTATACCCTCTACATATTCGACGCCGAGATCGTCGAGAATGGTTTTCATCGTATCCTCGGCTTCTTTCCATTTCTTGGGTTCGTAAATATATTTTTCTCTGTCTTTCGGATCCCAACGCGAGAAACGGTAGAAAATATCTTCGCGAAGTCCGAACGTGCCGAGCATATATTCGCAAAGATCGAGACAGCCTTTAAACTCGTTCTCGAGCTGCTCGGGAGTACAAACGATATGCCCGTCGGCAAGCGTGAACTGTCTTACGCGCGTAAGTCCGTGCATTTCGCCGCTCGACTCGTTGCGGAACAACGGACTTGTTTCTGCATATCTGCAAGGCAGATCGCGGGAACTTTTAAGCCCGTTCTTATATATCATATATTGAAACGGACAAGTCATGGGGCGCAATGCAAGAACTTCGTCGTCCATGACCTCGTCGCCTATTATAAACATACCGTCGCGGTAATGATCCCAATGTCCGCTGAGCTTGCAAAGATCGCTCTTTGCCATGTACGGGGTTTTTGTAAGCATATATCCGCGCCGTTCTTCCTCGTCCTCGACAAAGCGTTGCATTATCTGGATCATTTTAGCGCCTTTAGGCATCATTAGCGGCAAGCCCTGTCCGACGCGTTCTTCCGTCATAAACAGCCCCATATCCCTGCCGAGCTTGTTATGATCGCGTTTTTTAGCCTCGGCAAGCTTGGCGAGATACTCCTCTACTTCCGATTTCTTCTCAAACGCAACGCCGTAAATGCGCGTAAGCATTTTATTATGCTCGTCGCCTTTCCAATAAGCGCCGGCAAGCTGAGTCAATTTTACATGCTTGACCTTGCCCGTACTTGCAAGATGCGGACCGCGACAAAGATCGACGAAATTTCCCTGACGGTAGAACGTGATTTTGCTGCGCGCCGGCAGTTCTTGAATGAGCTGCATTTTATACGACTCGTTATAGCCCTGCATTTGCGCGAGCGCCGACTTACGCGTTACTACCTCGCGCTCTATCGGAAGATCGGCCGCTATTATCTCTTTCATTTCGTTCTCTACTGCCTCGAGATCGTCGAGAGTTATGGCAAACGGCAGATCGACGTCGTAATAAAAGCCCGTTGCCGTTGCCGGTCCGATAGCCAACTGCGCCGCCGGATACACGTTTTTTATAGCTTGCGCAAGAATATGCGCAGCGGTATGACGGTAAACTTCGCGACCCTCGTCGTCTTTGTACGTCAGTATTTCAAGCGTGCAATCGCCTGTCAACGGAGTTTTCAAATCGATGATCTCGCCGTTTACACGTGCAACAAGCGCCGCGCGGTAAAGTCCTTCGCTTATAGTCTTTGCGATTTGTTCGGCTGTCGTTCCGTTCTCGGCTTCTATAATACTGCCGTCTTTGAGTGTGATATTCATAATAACGTATCCTCCCGTAACTTAACAAATAAAAACGTCCCGATATATCTTACAGATACATAAGGACGGCTGATATCCGTGGTTCCACCTTACTTCGCGCGAATGATCGCGCCTCGTTTACTTGATTACCTCAAGCGGTCTGCTTTATTTGCGGTGGTTTCGCTTATCAAGGCTCTTGCAAGGCTCTCAGCTATGCCTTACTCTCTGTGAAGAACTACTTGAGACTACTTGTCCGCAAGCAATATTCAATTAAAAGTAGTTTAGCACCGTTGCATTTTTTTGTCAAGCGAAACATCGTCGAATTTCACTCGGTTTTTTCTGTTTTCCTGTTTTCGATTTTGGTCTTTAGCTTGCTTATTACTACAAACACTACAAACAACAAACATACCAGCGCTATCCATACGGGTATTCCCCAACCCGAAAAAGGTATTACGCCGCTGCCGAGATATGCCGTAAGCCCGATCATAACGGGACGCGTGATCAAACATATAAGCGTAAAATACCCGTACGACATAGTTGTTATGCCTGCTATCATGCAAAGCATATCGTCGGGGAACGCCGGAAACAACAGCATTATTATAAACAAGAATCTCCCCTTTTCACTTAATATCCGCGCATACTTTTCGGTATTCTCTGCGCCGAACATCCAATTACAAAGCCGTCTGCCGAACACCTTTCCCAGCATAAACGATATCAACGAACCGATAATAGTACCTATTACGGACAATACAAAGCTCCAAGTCGCACCGTATATCGCAACGCCGAGCAATATCGTGACCGCCTCGGGTATGGGCAGAACGACCACTTGAAAAACCGTCAGTCCGATAAATATGGCTATTCCCCAAAATCCGCTGTCGAGAATGAAAGTTTTAAGCGCGTCGAAATCGTTGAAGCGTTCTGACAATCCCGTTTTTATATAAATAATATAACAAGACACCGCCGTTACCGCAACGATCGTAACAACGAGCGTAGTACG
>CATKFJ010000046.1 GCA_949747725.1 uncultured bacterium | reverse complement strand
ATTGTCGAGCGGCGCAAATATCGCAGAGCGCGCGCCGACGGCAACTCGAGCGCCGCCGGTCAACAGCCTGCGCCACTCGTCAAACCGCTCGCCGTCGCTCAAGCCCGAATGGAGCAATGCTACATCGTCGCCGAACCGCGCTCTGAATATGCGCATTACCTGCGGAGTAAGCGATATCTCGGGCACAAGCATTATTGCGGTTTTCCCAGCTTTAAGCGTTCTTTCGATACAATTAAGATAAACTTCCGTTTTGCCGCTGCCCGTAACTCCAAACAACAATGTCGGGCGCGTGCTTTGCATAATATCGTCTACCGCTGCGGCTTGCTCGGGAGTAAGCGTTACCGCATTATCTTTTTGAACGATATTCTTATACGGTGTACGCAATACATCCTGTTTGCGTGTTAAAAATATGCCGCGTGCGATAAGATTTCTGACTGCCGCTGCGGAAAATTCGGAATTGAGATAGCTCTGTTCGGTTTCACCCGTATCCGATACGTATTCGTATACCTCCATCTGCGATTTAGCAGACTTCTTGATAAACAACGTCGGATCGGTATCCGAAAATTCGGGATTGACATATACAAATGTTTTCTCGAGCGCTTTTATTCTTCCGCCGCGCATCTTTGCCGGTAAAAACAATCTGAAAACATCTATCTTTCTCAAATGAAACCGCGCCGTCATATAATCGCAAAGCTTTAAAAATTCTTCGGAAACAATGGGACGGTCGTCAATGACGGAACATATATCCTTTAGTTTCTCGCTCGGAACATCCGTCGTTTCGGAAAGCTCGATAACGTATCCTTCGATAGTTTGCCGCCCAAACGGAACAAGCACGCGCGAGCCTCGCGCCACGCCGTCGATAGTCCGATAATCAAAAACTTTATCAACGTCGCTTGCCGAAATATCTACAATGACCTTAGCTATCATAACGTAACGAGCTTGTCCAAAATCGAATGTGCGACGTCGCTTTTTCTCATAAGCGGCAGTCGCTCGATATTATTCTCTGTGATGAGCGTAACGATATTGGTATCTACGTCAAAACCGGCGCCGTCCGCCGTCACATCGTTAAGCACGGCAAGGTCCGCATTCTTTTTCTTGAGCTTTTCCGCTGCGTTTTTTTCGCAGTCGTGTGTTTCAGCGGCAAAAACGGCGAGCTTGCCCTTTTTGTGTCTGCCTAACCATTCCGCAATGTCGGGCGCTTTTTCAAGCTCGAGCGTAAGCGTTTTACTTTTTATCTTTTGATTTTTCCGATCTGTTTCATAATCGCACGGCGCGGCTGCCATTATACAGTAATCGGCGACATCGGCATGTTTCTTGACCGCGGCTAACATATCACGTGTGGACTCTGCCGTTTCGACCGT
>CATKFJ010000045.1 GCA_949747725.1 uncultured bacterium | reverse complement strand
GGGCAAACGGCTCAGCGAAGTCGCGCTTGAATTCGGTTTGGAAGATTGGCAGATAGCGGTTTGGGCTGGACCCGGGCACGTTCAGGAATTCACCGTCGGCAATCCCAATTGCATGCTTATCGACGGGTATGAGCGCACTACGGTGGAGCGCATTATAGAGTATTTTAAAAGTCCGCTTATACGTTTCTATTACGGTACGGACGTTGTGGGAACGGAGATCGGCGCGGCGGCAAAGAACGTAATGGGCATAGTGGCAGGGGTGCTCGACGGCATGGGTCTTACAACTCTCAAGGGCGCGCTTATGGCGCGCGGCAGTCGGGAAGTGGCGCGGCTTATTCAAAAGCTCGGCGGCAACCCTATGTCGGCGTACGGACTTTGCCATATCGGCGATTACGAAACAACGCTGTTTTCGCAGCACAGCCATAACAGAATGTGGGGTGAAAACTATGCTAAGGGCAAGAAGTACGATAAACTTGCCGAGGGCGTTCATACGGCGCGAGCTATGGCGTTGCTTGCCGATAAATACGGCGTGGATATGCCTATAACCAATGCAGTAAATACAATGATACTCGATAAAATTCCGCCGCGCACCGTCATGGAAAAACTGTTCGACAGAACGCTTAAAGACGATTTGGTATAAAGAAATATATAAAAAAAGCTATGCGTCCGCTGTTACGGGCGCATTTTTATTGATTAAATTTACTAAATGTCCGCGATATTTTTTAAAAATACATATTGACAATCGATCGCAGGAAGAGTATAATGTATGTAACAATAGTTTAATAGTGAGAGGAAAATGAAGAAATCGAAGTTTATTGTGTCAACTTTGGCGGCGGCGGTTTTTGCAGCGTCATCTTTCGGTCTTGCGGCATGCGGTAACGGCGATCAGCCCGATAACGGCGACGGCGGCAACGTGATAGAAGTCACGTTCAATGCCAACGGCGGAACTTTCGAGGGCGGAGCCGTTACTACTAAGATCACGGCGGACAGCGACGGCAAGATCGCGGCGTCGGCATTGCCAACCGCAACGCGTGCCGAAACAGCAGATAATACATATACCTTCCAAGCTTGGTACAATGCGGCAAGCGGCGGTTCTGCCGTGGTTTGGGATAACGCGTTTACCGAGAGTACTACGGTGTATGCGCATTGGACGGAAAGCGCCAAAAATCCGAGCGACAACCCCGACGGCGGCGGTACTACGGTCACGGGTGTGTTTACAATAACGTTCGACGCGGGCGACGGTTCCGTTACGCCGGAATCGGCTACTACGTCTAACGGTAAGCTCGCGTCATTACCTGCGGCAACTCCGCCCACGGGCTTGGAGTTCGACGGTTGGTATACGGGCAAATCGGGTACGGGCATGTTTGTTGACACCGATCATGTTTTTGATTCCGACTCTACCGTGTATGCGTATTATACCGATCCCAATGCAACGCCCGGCGAAGGGGAAGGCGCAGGCTATTATATTTTCGGTATCGACGGCAGTTGGACGGCAACGCCCGACTATGCCTTTAAGGCAGGAAGTATAACGTTGCAACTGACGGCGGAAGACGAGATTAAGATCGCGTATTACGACGGCTATGAGATCAAGTGGAACGATGCGGATAGACCTACGTTCGGGTATGACGAGATCGGGACCGGCAAATCGTATTTTACAAAGGTGGAAGACGGCGAGGGCTATAATAATGCGTTAGTCAACGCCGACGGAAAATACACGTTTACCATAAACGGCGCTACTATCGACGTAACCAAAGAGGGCGGCGGTAACGAAGGCGACGGCGACGGCGATGTGACCGATGTCGGTACTTATAAGATCGGAGAGAGCGGAACTGCTCAACAGCTCACTCCCAAACCGCTTACGTCTGACGAAGAGAAGGAAGGAATGACCGCACAGTATTGGATCGATACCGTTCGGTTCGAAACGGGCGATAAGCTGTATTTTGCGATCAACGGACAGCCGATAGAATTAGAGATCGAAACTTCCAGCAGTGGTGTGGATACTCCGACGGGAACGTCGAATCAATATTTGGAGATCACAAACGGCGGAGAATTCAAAATTTATTTGAAACTTTACAGCGGCAAAACGTATTGGCGCGTATATGCCGGTCGCGAAGTCGATCCGACGGAAGTCGAATCGCATACGGACACAGTGGAAGCTAACCAAGCTTATCTTGTAGGAAATATCCAAAAATCGGACGCTACTTGGAGTAACGCAAGTACAAACGGGTTTAAACTTACGGAACGCGCCGACGGCAAGTACGAGATAATCAAGAAAATGACCGCCGGCCATGACTTTAAGTTTTATAAAACAGGCGCTACATTAGACTCAGACAGAACTTGGGTCGTATATATCGCTACCGAAAATATAACCGATTTTATCTCGCAAAACGGAAGCGACAGCGTTAATATCAAAGCAAAATCGGACGGTAATTACTATTTCCTCGTAGACTTTGCAAGAAAAGAGATATACGTTTCGTTCAGTGCGACCGGCGATCCCGAAGGACCCGAAATCCCGATTTTGGAAACGATTTGTTGGTTGCGCGGTATAAAGGATGACGAAACAGATGGGGCTAAAGGCTGGGCTATGCAGTCTGTTGCCGTTACGCATGACGCGGCTATCGAACAGTATGAGATAGTTGTGGATATCGCTACGTCGCTTACGTTCAAGGTAGTTTACGATGCCTCAAATTGGGTCGATGCCGTGCACGGGAATTCGCCCGTAACTCCGAGCAATTCGGACGGTAACCTTTTGCTTAATGCCGGTAAATATAAGATCACATTTATCGTATGGGGCGAAGGCGATTGGAAAATATATATTGAAAATGTTGCGGAATAGAATACTGCAATTATTAAAATTATTTTCAACTATTGACAGCAATATAAAAATGTGATATAATCATACTCAGGTAAACGGCAAGCGGATATTTTAAGATAAATTTATTTGTCCGTTGCGCTTGCAATAAATTATTACATATCGAGGGGAAAATGAGAAAATCCAAAGTGTTATGTGCGGCTCTTGCCGCGACAATGTTTGCGACGGCGGCGTTCGGGCTTGCCGCATGCTCTAAAGACGCAGGAGAACTCGGCGAACAAACGGGCGGAAGTTCTACTTATACTGTAACGTTCAACGCCAATACGGGCGCGTTCGAGGGCGGTGCGGTAACGAAAGCGGTCACGACCGATGAAAACGGCAAGATCGCGTCGGCGTCGATCCCGACGGCAACCAAATCGGGCAATACGTTTGCCGGTTGGTATAACTCCGTTGTCGGCGGATCCGCGATCACAGTAGCGACTTATACGTTTACTTCGGATATGACGCTGTATGCGCGTTGGACCGAAGGCGGCTCGAATTCCGGCGGTGATAATACGGGTGGTAATACAGGCGGAAACACCGGCGGTGATAATACGGGAGGTAATACAGGCGGAAACACCGGAGGTAATACGGGCGGTGATAACACCGGCGGTAACACGGGTGGCAATACAGGCGGAGAACAAGGAACTTTCGATACAGACGGTGTTTATATCGACGGAACTCTCCGAGCGACTTTGGTGTTAAATGCGAACGCCGGCAGAAAAGAATATTGGTTTGGCGGTAGCTCAGAAAATTTTGCTAAAGGTGATGTTCTTTCTATTTATATGAACGGTCAGCGTGTAACCTATTATGTAGAAGGTAGTAGCGCCGGTATAGAAAAACCTGCTGAGGACGCACAAGTGGACTCGGTTACAGTTAGCGTAGCGGGACCTTTTAAGATTTATTTGCACGAGAATGCATCTGATTGGTCTTGCGAGTTTGCCGGTCCTACGCAAATCAATGAAAGTACGTCAGTTCCCGATGGTTGTGCACCTGTAAATATTACTTTCGGACAAAATACAGTAACATTTTATCTATTAGATTCTAAAGGAAATGCTGTAGGCGCGAG
>CATKFJ010000044.1 GCA_949747725.1 uncultured bacterium | reverse complement strand
TGCGAAGTAAATCCGATACCCGTAAAAAAGGCTATGCAGCTTATAGGTTACGACGTCGGAAGTCCGCGCTTGCCGCTTACCGAGCTTGAACCGCAGCACACGGAACGGCTCAAAGCCGCAATGTCGGAAATCGAGCTGATCTGAGGAATATACACCATGAAGAAAGCTTTTATATTCGGCATAAACGGAAAAATGGGCAGAATGCTCGTCGATAACGCCGAGGACTACGGTTATGAGGTTGTCGGCGGTTTCGATTTGACACCGAACGAGAGCATACCCGTTTTCGATAATGTGACTAACGTCAATATGCCGTTCGACGTTATTATAGATTTTTCGCGGCCGCAGACGCTCACGCCGTTGATAACGCTTGCGGATAAACTGCGTGTTCCCGTAGTTATTGCGACAACGGGATATAATGCGAGCGAGCTCGTGAGCATTTCCCTGCTCTCGAAACGCGTGCCTGTCCTTCATTCCGGCAATATGAGTTTGGGCGTTCTGGCAATAAAAGCCGCGGCAAAGACCGTTCGATCCATACTCGGGGATTCTTACGATATAGAGATCGTGGAAAAGCACCATAACCAGAAAGCGGATAATCCGTCGGGAACAGCGCTCATGCTTGCCGACGCGCTTGCACCGCAAGAATATCAGGTAGTCAACCGCGACGGCAAACGCAATCGCGGCGAGCTGGGCATAGTGTCCGTTCGCGGCGGTAACGTTATCGGCGAACACGAGATCGGATTCTACGGTAAGGACGAGATCGTAACAATATCGCATTCCGCACGCAGTCGACTGTTATTCGTTGCCGGCACTTACAAAGCCGCAGACTTTCTTCTCTCAGCCAAACCGGCGCTGTACTCAATGGACGACCTACTTCTTTTGTAAAAGAAGTAGGCAAGAAAACTTTACCTCGATTGCATAATTGTTTGTTTTTTTATCCTTTCTTTTATCAGTATACATAATTATTTATCAAAGAAGTAAACAAGAAAACTTTACCTCGATTGCATGTTTGTTTGTTTTTTTATCCTTTCTTTTATCAGTATACATAATATTTATCAAAAAAGTAAACAAGAAAACTTTACCTCGATTACCGTAGTTCCCATAGGGAATTTTAGGTAAGC